>JAGHEJ010000080.1 GCA_017889345.1 Clostridiales bacterium
GAAGATGCTATAAAATAATTAAAAGAGAATAAGAATGCGGTTATTAAATTTTACAAAGGGGATTCTTCTTCTGTTGAAGCTCCAAATTTTGTAGAATTGGAAGTAATTGAAACTGATCCAGGATTTAAAGGGAATACAGCAACAAATACTTTAAAGCCTGCAAAAGTTGAAACAGGAACTGTTGTTCAAGTTCCATTGTTCATAAACGAAGGAGATAAAATCAGAATCGATACAAGAACTGGCGATTATATGGAGAGAGTTTAATATTTAAATGAGTTGAAGTTGTTAGTTAATCTAACAACTTTTTTTTTGTTTTTGTACTAAAAAAATAATAAAAAAATATAATTTATTAAAAAGGAGGTTAGGATTATCAATAATTTAAAAGATATATTCAATTTATTTTCCATCAATTTAAGACATCAATTGGAAAAATGTGGTTCGCTTGATACTCTGCAAGAAATTAGATTTAAGATAAATAAACCAATCATTTTAACTTTTTCAAATAGAGAAATAGTTTTGGAAATTAAAACATCTATTGAAGATATTAGATCGATTGTTAATAGAATGAGTAAGTTTTCTATTTTTGCATTTGAGGAAGATGTTAAGCAAGGGTTTATAACAATTCAAGGTGGACACAGAGTTGGAATAACTGGAGAATGGGTTTTTGAAAATGGAGAGGTAAAATATTTGAAAAATATTTCATCTTTAAATATTAGAATTTGTAGAGAGGTTGCTGGGTTTGGAAAAAAATTTATAAACCATATATATAGCAATGGTTCTATATTGAATACTCTTATAATTTCTCCTCCAAAATGTGGAAAGACAACTCTTCTTAGAGATTTAGCACGGATAATATCAAATGGGGAGACACCACTTAATAGAGGATTTAAAGTTTCTGTTATAGATGAACGAAGCGAAATTGCTGCGAGTTTTCAAGGAGTTCCACAGATTGATGTTGGTATAAGAACTGATGTTTATGATAATTGTTTGAAAAGTAAGGGAATTATTCTTGCAATAAGATCTATGGCTCCTGAAGTTGTTATTTGTGATGAAATTGGAACACGAGATGATTTTGAAAGTATTTTGACTGCTTATAATTCTGGAGTATCTATTATTTCAACGATACATGGTAGTAGTGAAGAAGATTTTTACAATAAATTACGAATGAATCAGTTTAATATTGGGATGGAAAAAATTTTTAAATGTATTTTGATATTGAGTAATAAAAATGGGGTGGGAACTTTAGAGAGAATAAAAAAGATTTAGAGGAGTAGATTATGAGATTTGTAGCTCTATTTATTATTTTTGTATGTGTTTCATTGATTGGTATAACTTTGGGGAATGGATTTAAATTGAGAGTTAAGGAACTTCAAGAATTTGAAAGTATATTTTATTCCCTTAAAAATAATATAACTTTTATGCGTACTCCAATATCTCATGCATTAAGGATATCTTGCTCCCAAAATACTGAGCTAAGTAAGGTTTTTATACATATAGCAAATGAAATCGAAAAAGGTGATTTCTATAATTTAATTGATATTGTTAAAAAGGACTTTGAAAAATACAGAGATAATTTGTATTTGAATCAATCTGATTTGGATATGATATATGATTTTTTCAATAATCTTGAAAATAACAATTTAAATTCTTTTGAAAATTTATTTACTGTGTTTACGAAAAGAGTGAATACTCAAATTAAAGAAGCTATTGAAGTTAAGGATAAGAATAAAAAGATTTATAGCACTTTGGGAATTGGCATAGCTGCTATGATTGTTATTTTTCTCATATAGGGGAGATGAGGTTAAATGTTAGATTTTTCTATGATTTTTAAAATTGGAGGAGTTGGTATTCTTGTGGCCATTCTTGATAAGGTTTTGAAAAGTATCGGAAGAGAAGAATATGCAACTTTATCTAATATTTTAGGAATAGTTCTTATATTGTTTATGGTTATACAACTTATAGGTGATTTGTTTAACACGATTAAGACCATGTTTCAGTTATAGGTGAAGCTATGGATATTATAAAAATAGCGTTTTTTGCATTGACAGCATTATTTTTTATAATAATTATCCAACAAAATAGAAAGGATCTTGCAATTGTAATTTCTTTGTTTGTTGGGGTTTGTATATTTCTTTTTGTATTTGGAAAGTTTAACGCAATAATTTTATTTTTACAAGATATTGCATTAAAGGCCAATATAAATACTGTTTATTTAAATATTGTTTTAAAAATTCTTGCTATAAGTTACATTGCATCTTTTTGTAGTGAGATTTGTAAGGATGCTGGATCAAATAATATTGCAACAAAAGTAGAATTTGGTGGAAAGATTTTAATTTTATTTTTGGCAATACCAATTTTGATGGCCGTTCTTCAATCTATATTAAATATTGTGTAGGTGATTTATGGTAAAAAAATTATTTGCATGTTTAGTTATTTTTACTTTACTTCTTCCCATGTTTAAATTTGATATTACAAAAGCAGTTGATAATGATGCTCAGGAAAGTATTGAAAATATAATCAAAGAAAACGAAAAAGAGATTTCAAATTTATACGATTATATAATTAATATGAAAGATGATATTGAAATTTTAAAGGATTTAGATCCTAAAGAATATGTAAAAGCTATCATGACTCATGGATCAGAAGAAGTTAGTATTGGAAAAACAATATTTAAAAATATATTGTCGTTTATATTGAGGGAAGTAGTTTTAGTATTTAGTGGAATATCGACTGTTATAATTATTGCAGTTATTTGCGCCCTTATACAAAATTTACAAACGGCATTTTCAAATCAGACGCTGTCAAATGTTGCATTTTATGCGTGTTATGCACTACTTATAATAATCCTTTCAAAGACATTTTTAATAGGTTTAGATATAGCCAAAGAAACAATTAAAGAATTAAACAATTTTTTATTAGTATTAATTCCTGTCCTTAGTACACTTCTTTTATCTGCAGGTGGGATAAGTCAAGTGGCAACCCTTGATCCAATTATAATTTTACTTACAAATATTGGACCTACATTCTACTTAAACATTTTAATACCAATAATTTTACTTGGATTTATGTTGCAATTTGCAAATAATATTTCAAATAATTTTAAGATTTCAAATCTTGTTAAGCATACAAATCAAGTTGTAATTTGGGCTCAAGGACTTTTTATAACCTTCTTTATAAGCATGCTTACTATACGTGGATTTACGGCAGAGTCTTTGGATATTGTAACTGCTAAAACTGCTAAGTTTGCGGTTGATAATTTTGTTCCTATAGTTGGAAAAGCTATATCAGATGCTATAGCGACAGTTGCAGGATATTCCATACTTTTGAAAAATGCTGTGAGTTCATTAGGATTGATAATTGTTATAGCAATCGTTTTAGTTCCAATAATCAAAATTTTTATAATGGCTACGATGTACAGATTAACTGCAGCTATAATTGAACCAATTTCTGATAATAGAATAGTTTCTGCTATTAGCTCTGTTGGTGATTCATTAATACTTATAATGTCATGCGTTATTGTTGTATCCGTACTGTTCTTTGTAATGATTTCTATAATTGCATCGGCTGGAAAACTTATAATAGGTGTGTAAGGAGATTGTTATAGATGGAAGTTTTAAGGGGATGGATAAGTGATATTTGTGTGAGTATTTTATTTATGACGGCAGTAGAACTTATATTGCCAGAAAATAGCATAAAAAAATATTCAAAATTCGTGTTAGGACTTGTATTTATAGTTGTTGTTGTAAGTCCAATTATTGAATTTGTTAATCAGGATACAAATGTTTATAACGACATAGCTTTAAATGAAGATTACGTAAATAAATTTGATCATTATTTGGAAAATAATTTAGATGAATATAGTGAACGAGTAAAGAAAACAACGATAGATAGTTTTAAAAATAATTTAGCGAGAAATTGTGAGAATTTACTTAAAAATAATTTTAAAGGAAATAATTTTGAGGTTTATCCTTCAGTTTCATATGAGAATGAAAATTTTAAAATTAAACAACTTATAGTTAGAGTTGAAGAGTTTGGGATAAAAAAGGTGGAAACAATAGAAAAAGTAGTTATAGGCGATGAAAAAAATTATAATCAAGTTTCGAAAGAACATCCTAAGGCTAAGGAAATAAAAAAATTTTTAGCTGAGGAATTAAACATTTCAGAGACTGTTATTAAGGTATATTAGACTTAAGGGGCTCATGTAAATATGAAAAATTTAAAAGAAAAAATATCGAAAAAAAGTAATAAATTCACTTATATGATTATATTAATTATAATAGCTGGAGTTATGATTCTTGCGGTTAGTTATTTTAATAAATCCACTCCAACTTTTATGGGTTTTACAGAAGAGACAAGCTTTCAAAATAATAAAAGAGATGAGGTACTTACAACTCCTACAACCTATGAAGACAAAGTTAAAGCTGAACTTAAAAGTATTTTATCAAAGGTCAAAGGCGTTGGAGATGTTGATGTCATTATACATTTTGAAGGTGGAGAAGAACTTATTCCAGCACTTGATAGTGAAAAGTCAAACACAGTAACAGAAGAGCGAGATAGTAATGGTGGTAATCGTGTCAATAATAATAATAAAGACGGTACAAAAGTTGTAATGTCAAGTCAAGGAAGTAGTACTGAACCACTTATTTTAAAAACTTATAATCCAAAAATTGTAGGAATTCTTATAGTGGCTGAAGGTGCTGATGATCCAAAACTTTCATATGAACTTACAAAAATTGTAGCGTCATTGTATGACATTAGCGAGAGTAAAGTAAGCGTGATACCTATGAATTAACACTAGGTAAGAAAATGAAAAACTGAATTTTAAAATTTTAGGGGGATTTTAATATGAATAAGAAACAAGCTGGAGTTATACTTGCATTACTTGCATTAATTATATGTGCGGGGGTTTTAGCTGCAAAAGTAAACAGTTCAATGCAAGATTTAGGAACGATATCAATAGTTGATGAGGATAATAATGCAACTGTTAACAATCAAAAAGGTGAAGTAGGATATGATTTCTTTTATGAAGCAAAAACTACAAGAGACAAGAAGTCAGCAGAAACTTTAGAGCACTTAGCAGAAATAATAGACAATGAAAATGTATCACAACTTGATAGAGATACTGCTGCAAAACAAAAAATTGCTTTAGTAATGGATCAAGAAAATGAAACAAAAATTGAACTTGCTCTTAAAGGAAAAGGATTCGAAGATATTTTATGTTTAATTGAAAATGACAAGGCAAGAATATTTGTTAAGAATGCTGAAGAGTTAACTGAGAATCAAGTAAAGCAAATACAAGAAGTTGTTGTAAGTGTTGCAAAAATTAAAAATATAGAAATTGAATTGAAAAAATAATTTTGTAATATATAAAACTGTCAATCTAGTAAATAGATGGCAGTTTTTTTGTAAAAAATAATATAGAATTTAAAATACCTATTTGATATAATTAGAGGATAATTAATTGGAAGGATTGGAGTATATGAATAATAGTATTGGTGTTATTAAAATATCCGATGATGTTATAACAGTCATAGCAGGAATTGCAGCAAGTGAAATTAAAGGAGTATATCCACTATTTGGAGTTAATGGGAATAATTCTCTCAATAAGAGAGTTATATCTAAGGGCATTAAAGTTACTGTTAGTGATAATAAAACAAATATTGATATAAATGTAGCAGTAGACTACGGTGTTAAAATTCCGTACGCAATAAAAGAGCTTCAAGAAAATGTTAAGAATCAAATTGAAGCATTTACTGGAGTGAAGATACAAGAAATTAATGTTTTTGTACAAAAAATTATGTCTAAAGAATTTACACAGTAATTTTTGTAAAAATAATTACAAATAAAAACTACATAAAGATGAATACGGGAGAGTAGGGTAAACATGAAAAATATATTGTTAGTTTGTTCTTCAGGTTTATCGACAAATATGTTTGTTTCCAAATTAGAAAAGTCTGCAAAATTATTAAATTTTAATGCAAATATTTGGTCTTGTAATAGCGTTAATTTTAAAGAAGACGTTTGTAAGGCTGATGTAATACTATTAGCGCCACAGGTTAAATATTTATTTGATGATATAAAAAAAATAGTAGATGATGATAAATATATTTTGTTAATTGGTTTGTCAGATTATAGTTGCATGAATAGTAAGAAAATATTAGAAGATGTTATAAGTTATTTACAATAAGGAGGTCCACAATGGGCGATTTAGAATTAAAAAGTTTTGAAATAATATCAAATGTTGGAAGTGCAAGATCATATTACATTGAAGCAATAGCTTTTGCTAAAAAATATGATTTTGAGAATGCTGAAAAATCTATGAAAAGTGGTTCTGATGCCTTTGCTGCTGGGCATAAAGCACATGCAGAATTGGTAAGTCTAGAAGCAAGTGGTGAGTCAACAAATGTTAGTTTGATTTTAGTTCATGCTGAAGATCAATTAATGAGCGCTGAAGGATTTAAGATAATAGCTAGAGAATTTATAGATTTATATAAGAGATTATATGAAAATAAATTGAATTAATAGGGGATCTAATCACTTTCTTTTGAAAGTGATTTTTTATTTGATAAAATATTTTTGGAGGATATTTTAAATGGATTTGAAAGATTTTTTAGAGCATGTTAAACAGAAATTACCAATATATGGAGATGAAATGTATGATCTAATGATGAGAGTTAATAATGAAGCCAGACGTATTATGGCTTAATTAAATGGGAAATATCATACAATAGATGAAATCAAAAACTTATTTTCTCAGTTAATTGGAAAACCAATAGATGATAGTTTTAGAATGTTTCCACCGTTTTATACAGATTTTGGAAAGAATATAGAGATAGGTAAAAATGTTTTTATAAATTCTGGTTGTTCTTTTCAAGATCAAGGAGGAATTATTATTGGAGATGGGACATTGATTGGACATAATGTTGTATTAGCAACTTTAAATCATGATTTTTCACCAAGTAAACGTGATGTTCTTCACCCTAATTCAATTACTATAGGAAAAAATGTTTGGATTGGATCTAATTCAACAATTTTATCAGGAGTAGTTATTGGTGATGGAGCAATTATAGCAGCAGGATCTGTTGTTACTAAAGATGTTCCGTCTAATAAAATAGTTGCAGGTGTTCCGGCAAAAATTATAAAAGATATTGAATAAATAAAGAAGACAGGATTTTATATCCTGTCTTTTTGATTATAAGAATGTATTATCAATTTTAAGGTTTGTATCTTTAAATTTTTCCATATCAACTTGTTTTAATTTTTTATCAACGATTAATGCAGTTGTTAGAACTCCGTTAATGTTTAACGTTGTTCTTGCCATATCTAAAATTGGATCTATTGCTAAGATTGGACTTGTAAGATCAAAATATTGTCCAAATCCAACGGCAGAAAGATTAATAGATGCACTTGTTGTTGCAGTTCCAGGAACTCCAGCTATTCCAATAGAACTTATTGTTATAACAAGAAGTGCCATAATTAAGAAACTTAAATTAATTGGATTTCCTGTAATATTTGCAACCATAATTATAAGCATTCCAGGAAATATTCCAGCACATCCATTCATTCCTGTTGTTGCACCAAAACTTGCAACAAATGTTGAAGTGGATTGATTAACTCCCATTGTGTCAAGAGTTTCAATTGTTACAGGCAAACATCCAAGACTTGATCTTGATGTAAATGCAAGAAGAAGTGTTGGAAATGCTTTTTTAAGATAAGTCCATGGATTGTATCCAAATAGTGATAATAAAATCAAATGAATTACGAACATTACAATAGTTGCAACGTATAAAGCAACGATAAATAAGATAACATCTAAGATTGATTTTATACCTCTTTGAGCGATTGTGTTTGCAAGTAATGGAATAACTGCGTAAGGCATTAAGTTAATAACAGTCATTGTTATGCTGATTATTATTTTATGTAATGCCTCTATAAGTTTTGTGAAGGATTCCATAGTTTTTGCGAAAGCTTTGCTCATTTTTTTTGCTGCTGTTCCAACAAATATTGAGAATATAACAACTGCTATAACATTTGAACTTGCCATTGCTTCAATTGGATTTTTAGGAATCAAATTTCTTAAGACGTCAACTAATGATTTGATTTCTTTAATTTGGGCATCTCCACTTGTTATATTTGAATTGATTCCAAGTTTGAATAGTATAGCTATAATAATTCCGATTAAAGTTGCTATTGCAACTGTTGAGAAAAGAATTATTAAAGTGTAGATTGTTAGCTGCTTGATTTTTGCGTCTTGTTTTAGATTAATTATAATGTGAATAATAGAAATAACAATTAATGGAACTATGAGCATTCTTATTAAGTCTATAAATCCATTTCCAAATAATGAATACCATTTTGTGGTTTCATTTATCCAAGTTACTTCTAAGGGATTTTCAGGAAACTTTGCTATAAATTGAATAACAAATCCTAAAAGTAGTCCTATACCCGTACCTATGAGCATTCTATTTGAAAAATTTATATTCTTCTTTTTTAAAAATTTAATAAAAAAGAATAAAAGAATCAATATGAATAACCATATTAGGGTATTAAAAGAACTTATCATTAAAAAATCTTTTAAAAATGTATTATCCATAAAAAACTCCTTGAAAAAATTATTCTACTATATATTTTAATACAGAAGAGAACAATTTAATATATAATCTTCAAAATTAAATAAATTTTATGGAATATAGCTATTATATTTTTTTCGAATTCAAACGAAATAATTACACATAAAATTGAATATATTAATGAGGAGAATATTTATTATGATGAATTTAGATAAAAAATATATTGATGAATGCAGCAATTACATAGTTGAGCTATCAAATTTTTCTAATAAGGTTTGTAATAGGATTGAAGAAAATGAAAATGTTGAAGTTATTAAAACTTATATTGGAGAGTTTGGAAGTCAATTAGAGGAGCTTGTGAAATTTATACAAGGGAATGATTATTTAAAACGAACAATTTTAGAAGGAGAACGAGATTTAAAATTTGCTCTCGAAAGTTTTGGAGATGCTTTTCATTCTCAGGACTATAATCTTTGTGAAGAAATTTTAAAATATGAGTTTAATTATATCTTGTGTAAATGGCAAGATAAATTGTTTGCATCCAGGAAGTAGGAGTTTTATATGAAATTATCTTTCAATATGAATTCGTTCAAAACTTTAAGGACGTATAAAAAAAATATTGATGCACATTCTAAGAATATCAACAACATTTCTACTGGTAAGAAGATTAATTCGGCTAAGGACAATCCTAATCGTATTTCATCTTTAGGAAATTTTGAAAGAGAAATACGTGGACAACAAGCTTCAAGGAGAAATGTTCAAGATTCTGTAAGTATGATTCAATCAGCAGATAGCGTAATGGATTCTGTTACAAATAGAATTTCTCGTATACGTGAACTTGCTGTTGGGCTTGGGAGTGCATCTATGAGTGATGATGAAAAGGCCATTGTTCAAAATGAAATTAATACTCTTATTGATGGTATGGACTATGAAGTTAAAAATTTTTCATTTAATGGAACAAATATAATAGGTGATGAAAAAGTCACAGATAATTCTAAAAATAATACAATTCAATTTTTATCTACGGGAAATGCTGGGGAATTTTCAGAGATTCCAGTTTATAATTTGACTAGTGAAGGTTTGGGATTAGATGGTCTTGATGTTATGAACTCTGATATTGATTCTATTCTTGGAACTTTGGATAATGCAATGAGTCAAGTTCTTGGTGCAAGGTCAAAACTTGGAGCAATTCAGAATAATTTTGAAGATAAGGTTAATCAATCAGAATCTTTAGAAGAGACTTTAGTTGGTGCAAAAAGTAAAATAGAAGATGCAGACATTGCAGAGGAAATGATTGAGTTAACAAAGAATCTTATTTTGACTGAAGCTAATATTAAAAATATGAATAAGACAATCTATATGCCAGAGGAAATGGTAAGTATAATAGGAAAACTTTATAAATAATTTTTTGAGGTGTAGAGAATGTACAATTTATTAAAGGCGGCACTTGATGTTTCTTCTGTTAGAAAAAGTGTCATATCAGATAACCTCGCTAATATAAATACGAAAAATTTTAAACGTTCTGATGTGAAGTTTGAAGCGTTTTTAAATTCGGCTATTGAGCGTGTTCCTTTCAAAGCAACAAATGAAAAACATATAAAATTAGGCAATGAATATTACGAAGTTGTTCAAGATAGGGGTACAACTATGAGAAGCGATGGAAATAACGTTGATCTTGATATTGAAAAAGCGAATCAAGCAGCTAACACATTAATGTATAACGCTTTAATTTCAACTTTAAATAGTAGATTTCAAATGTTTTCAAATGTTGTAAGAGGTGGAAGGTAGAATTCAATTATAAGTGAGGTGTTTATATGTTAAATAATGCGTTTCGTGCAATGAGAATTAGTGCTAGTGGACTTGCTGCTGAAAGAATGAGAATGGATTTAATTTCTTCAAATATTGCTAATTATAATTCTATTAAAACAGATAATACGGAAGCTTATAAAAGAAAGATTGCTGTATTTGCACAATGTTTAGATAGATCTAAAAGCGGAATAGACAAGTTTAAAGGTGTTAAAGTTGCTAGTATTATAGAAGATAATGCTCCATCAAAAATGATGTATGACCCAACTCATCCAAATGCTAATGCTGAAGGTTTTGTTGAGACAAGCAATGTAAATATTTTAAACGAAATGGCTGATATGATTATGGCAA
Source organism: Clostridiales bacterium (assembly GCA_017889345.1). GTDB lineage: Bacteria > Bacillota > Clostridia > Clostridiales > Clostridiaceae > Dwaynesavagella. The sequence continues at coordinate 10,728 of JAGHEJ010000080.1, forward strand.
CTCGTGCTTATGAATCAAATGCAGATACGTTTAGTGCAAATAAACAAATGTTTATGAAGGCTTTGGAAATTGGAAGATAAAAAATATATAAGACTTCTATCACTTTTTATGAAGGTGTTAGAAGTTTTTTCTTTTTCAAAAGTATGCTTAAAAATATAAAATTTACACAAACTATATTTAAATAGGAGGTCATGCTTATTGAAAAAGAAAATTTCAGGGGTACAAAAAACGGCAATTTTATTAATAACTTTAGGCTCAGAAGTAGCCTCAGAGATTATGAAATTTTTAAATGAAGATGAGATAAATAAGATTTCATTTGAAATAGCGACAATAAATTCTGTAACTGTTGAAGAGCGTAAAGAAATTTTACATGAATTTATAGAAATGAATAAGGCTAAAGAATTTTTACTAGAGGGCGGATTTGATTATGCAAAAAATATTTTGAGTAAAGCTTTAGGTAGCGATAAGGCTGTTGAAATTTTAGATAAGATAAAAGAAGCAACAGATATTTATAGGCCTTTTACTATTGCGAGAAAAGCTGACCCAACTCAATTGTTAAATATAATTATTGACGAGCATCCACAGACGATAGCATTGGTTTTATGTTATTTGCAACCTGAAAAAGCTGCTCAAATTTTAAGTTGGCTTCCAGAAAATCTTCAAAATGATGTTGCTTATAGAGTTGCTACAATAAGAAATACTTCTCCTTATGCAGTTAAGGAAGTTGAAAGGGTTCTTGAATATAAATTATCAAATTTTGTTAAACCAGAAGCAACTGTTATTGGTGGAATTGAATCTCTTGTTGATATGTTAAATAGAGTTGATAGAAATACTGAGAGAAATATTACAACAGGACTTGAAAACCAAGATAAGGAACTTGCAGAAAAATTAAGAGCGTCAATGTTTGTGTTTGAAGATATTGTTACATTGACTTCTGCAGATATTCAAAAAGTTCTTAGAAATGTTGATCAGAAAGACTTGGCTCTTGCACTTAAAGGAAGCAGTGATTCTGTTAAGGAACTTATATTTAGCAACTTGTCTAAGGGTGCTGCGGATAACGTTCGTGAGGAAATTGAGTATATGGGTCCAGTTAAATTATCGGATGTTGAAAAATCTCAACAACAAATTGTATCAGTTATAAGAAAACTTGATGAACAAGGAGAAATTATTATTGTTAGAGGTGGAGAAGATGGAATTATACAGTAGTAATAAAAATATTATCAAAAATACAAATCCAACTAATTCATCAAAGGTAGTTTTAAGTCCAAATATTTATGATGCTTATAGCACTCAAAATAATATTTCTCGTGAAATTAAAACTAAAAATGATTTGATGAGAAAAATTCGTACAAAAAAGTTTAGGGTTAGGCGTGAGGAAATTGTTAAGTTTAAAAAGATTGGTGAGATGTTAATAACGAGAGCTAAGAAAGAAGCTACAAAAATATTAAATGATACGATTGAAGATGCTCAAGTAGAAATTGTTCGTCAAAAAGTTGCTGGAAAAGTTCAAGGATATAGAGATGGTTATGATGAAGGATATGAAAAAGCAATGGCTGAGGTTGAAGCAAAGAAAGATGAGCTTTTAAATAGTGCATTGACTTTTTACAATAATGCTCAGAAAGAAGCACAAGAATATATTTCTTACAAAGAGAATGAAATTAAAGAAATGATGTTTCTTATGGTATCAAAAATTGTTAAAAGACAATTAAACGATGAAAAAGTTTTAAATGATATAATATATGATTCTATAAAAAATATTAAGGATAAACTTCCAGTAATAATTAAATGCAGTGAAATTGATTATAAATCTATTCATCAAGAGGTGGATAAGTGGAAAGAAAAAGCGGGGATACTTGGAGAGTTTCACGTTGTTATAAGTAAAGAAATCAATAGAGGAGATTTTCTAATAGAAAGAAATGGTGGAATTATAAGATATAATCTTCAAGAAAATTTAGATATGTTAAGAAGAATAATTTTTGATAAAGAGGAGCGTGAACATGGAGATTAATTTTAGAAAAATGAGAGCTTCCCTTGAAAAAATTGAACCAATTTATGCTGAAGGAAGAGTTAAGCGTCTTGTGGGTTTAACTATAGAAGCTGAGGGGATAATTCCATTTGTTGGAGAGATTTGTTACATACAAAACGATTATGGAGAGCAAATTGAATGTGAAGTTGTTGGTATAAATCAAGAACGTAGTATATTAATGCCATTTGATGATGTTAGAGGAATATCAACTGGAAGTAAGGTTATTGCTACTAAAAAACTTCTTACAATAAACATTTCTGAGGAATTGATTGGGTGTGTTTTAAATGGTCTTGGTCGTGTTCAAATTGGAACTCCACCAAAAGAGTATAAAGAATTTACTATTGAAAATAAACCACCAGTTGCTACAACAAGAAAACCAATTTCCGAAATTATAGAAACAGGTGTTAGGGTTATTGATGGAACTCTTACTTGTGGTGTTGGGCAAAGGGTTGGAATTTTTGCAGGTTCTGGAGTTGGGAAAAGTACGCTTATGGGAATGCTTGCAAGAAATGCTTCTGCTGATATAAACGTTATTGGTCTTATTGGTGAAAGAGGAAGAGAACTTCAAGAATTTATTTATCATGATTTAGGAGAAGCGGGTCTTAAAAAGTCAATTATTGTTTGTGCAACTTCAGATGAACCCGCTCTCATAAGACTAAAAGCATCTCTTGTTACAACTGCAATTGCAGAATATTTTAGAGATCAAGGAAAAAACGTAATTTTAATGATGGATTCTGTTACGAGATTTGCAATGGCACAAAGAGAAGTTGGTCTTGCAATCGGTGAGCCACCTGCAACTAAAGGATATACTCCTTCAGTTTTTGCACTTCTTCCAAAACTTTTGGAGAGAACTGGACCATCTGCAACAGGTGCTATTACAGCTTTCTATACAGTGCTTGTTGATGGTGATGATATGAATGATCCAATTGCAGATACGGTTAGAGGTATTTTAGATGGACATATTGTTTTATCTAGAGCTTTGGCACAAAAAAATCATTACCCAGCAATTGACGTTTTAAAAAGTGTAAGCAGACTTATGTCAAAGATTGTTTCAGAAGAGCATAAAGAACTTGCAGGAAATATTAGGAATATTTTGGCTGTTTATAAAGATGCTGAAGATTTGATTAATATTGGAGCTTATGTTCATGGTAGTAATCCAGAAATTGATAAGTCAATTCAATATATTGATCAAATAAATGAATATTTAAAGCAATCTACTCATGAAACCACAAGTTATGAGCAAAATTTAACTATATTAAAGGGTATTTTTAATAATTTAATTTAAGGTTAGGTGTGTATGAAAAAATTTAAATATTCCCTCAATAAATTATTGAATATGAGATTAAGACTTGAAAAAGAAGCGTCTCAAAAATTTACAGATATAAGTACAAAAATTAAATTTATTGATAATAACATAGAACTTCTTAATGATCTTTACAAAAAAAATGCAGTTGCTCAATGTACTACACGAATTGAAGATATTTTGAGAAATAATTATAGTACTTATTTGGAAAATGCAATTATGTACAATAAAAAAGAGAAAGATAAAATGCAAGATGAATATGATTTTAGATTTGAAGATTATAAAATGAAGAAAAAAGGAAGAATGGTTTTAGAAAAATTAAGAGATAAGGAGTATGAAGAATTTATAAAAGAGCAAGATAAAGAAGAGCAGAATTTTTTAGATGAGTTATCTCTTAATATGTATTATAAAGAGTTTGAAAATGAAAGTGAAGATGAAGAAGAGGAGGAGGAAGAATAATGAATATTAATGTAAATAATTTTAATACAAAATCTATAAAACAAGATTCTCAAAAACAAGTTAAAAATAATAATGATGGGGAAAAATCAATTTTAAAATTTGAAGAATCGCTTAATGATTCTATTCAATCAAATAGTGAATTAAAATCTTCCACAAAATCTTCATCTAAAAAAAATGTAGAAATGGAAAATTCACAAATAGATTCTAAAATTTCCAAAGATGATTTGGAAATATTAAAAGGAATTATGTATTTATTAAATATGGTTTGTATGAATAAAACATCTCCTCAAAATTTAACATTAGATCAAAATGTATTTGATGTAGAAAATAATGTAAATATAATGGAAGGAATTTCTTCTAAAACCAATACCTCATTATTTAAAATGAATATGGAAGAGGGAGAGATAAAACAAGTTTTATCAAAAATTGGATTTGATCAAGCTTCTATAGATTCAAAAAATATAACAATTGGTGATGTTATAGATAAAATTTCAACTAATCCAGATAATTTTAAAAATTTATTGAAAGAGGGATTTGAAAAACTAGAAATTTCTGAAAGTTTTAAAAATATTTTTGAAAGTGGTAATTTTTCAAAAATGTTGGACAACGAACAACTTTTAAATAATGTAAGAAGTGAATTGGCTATGAAATTAAATCAAGAATCTGGAATTAATCAAGAAAATTTTGAAATCGATAATATTGAATTATCTGTATATGAAAATTTATTAAATAGTAGTGTAAAAGATATAGAAAATTTTAATAGTGTATCTAGAATTAAGAATCTTACTTCATCTAATGAAAATGACACAATGTCTAATGAAAAGAATCAAAATTCTACAAATGAAACAGATATTTTGAAAGAAATTTCTGGAGAGGGAAATGTTAATAGAGGAATAGAAAATTATTTTGTAGAGAACCTAAAAACAAATAATTCTTCAAGAGATATTATTTATAGAACAATTGATGCAAGAGATCCAGTTAAATTTGCCAAAGATTTTATAGAGAATATAGAATATATGTCTAAAAACAATAAAACAGAGATGGTTGTAAAACTTAATCCAGATCAATTAGGTAAAATGGATATAAAATATGAAGTTGTAAAAGAAAGCGTTAGACTTGTAATAAGAGCAGAAAAGCCTGAGGCGTTGAAAATTTTAGATAATATAATTACGGATATAAAAAATATGATTAAGGAGAATCATCAAGTTAATTTAGATAATATTCATGTAGATCTTCAACAATTTGAATTTAATTCAAATAGTCAAAATCAAAGAAAAGATGAAGCTTTTAAAACCAATAATCAAAATAATACTATAAAAATAGATGAGGAAGAAATTATAAATGAAGATAAAAAAGATTTACGAACAGGTATTTTAGTTTAAAATAGATTTTTATGGAGAATTTTATGGATATAAATAATAACAAGAAACTTCAGACATCTTCGCTTAGTACAAGCTCTAACTCTTTATCTAAGTCAAATACTATAACAAACACTAAAGTTATTAATGATACTTTTGATGATTTATTAAAACAACTTGATGAGGCAGAAAACCCAAAGAAAATGGAGATAAATGATAACGCATCAAAAAATAGAATCGGAACATCAACTCCATCGACAGTATCGGAAGATTTAACCATATCTCAAAGAAGTGGAAATGTTTATGGTGGACAAACAACTGACAGGGGAACGAAAATAATTCAACCTGGAGAAGATATGGATAAAAACGCTTTTTTAAGAATTCTTGCAGCTCAAATGGCTAATCAAGATCCAACTCAACCACAAGATGGTACAGAATATGTATCTCAATTTGCACAGTTTGCAGCAATGGAGCAGATGTCAAATTTGAATACAACAATGAGTGGATTTGCAGCTCAATCACTTATTGGAAAAGGTGTAATGCTTAACGCATATGATAAACTTGGAAATGCAATAACTGGTATTGTAAGATCTGTAGCTCAGAGTGGCTCTAAAACATTAGTTGGTATTGAGTATTACGATGAACAAGGAAAGCTTGTGATGGGAGAATTTGAAAATGATGACATCGCTAATGTTATTGATGTTCCTGATAATAGGCTTGACTATATCAATAATAATATGGCAATGTTAGTTGGCTCAAGCATGATTGATAAAGATATTGAATTTTTGGAAATGTCATCTGATGATTCATCAATAACAAATGAACAAATTGATTCACAAGAAGAATCTACGTCTAATGAAAATTCTGATGTAGAACAATACAAAACAAAAACAGGACGAGTAGAAAGTGTTGTAGTTGAAAACTTTATGATTCAACTTAGGGTACGTGTATATGAAACTGATGAAATTGAAACAGTTAGTTTAGACAAAGTAATTAGAGTAGATGGAGAAGAATATAAAAATGAAATGGTTAGTGAATAATGATTTAAATAGTTTAACTTTGAAAGGATGAACATAAATGATTGAACTTACAAGAGTTAATGATACAATTTTTTATTTAAATTGCAATGAAATTGAAAGGATAGAATTAATACCCGAAACAGCAATAATACTTTTAAATGGAAAAACATATATAGTTAAAAATTCTGTTGAGGAAGTTATAGATAAAATCATAAAATTTAATCAAAAAATTAACGTAAATAGAAGGTGTGTAGATTAATTTCTACACACCCTTTATTTTATCAAGAGAAGAATATAAATTTCGTATTAATTTAAGATCGTAAATAACTTTCGCACAATTATTTTGCATTGAATTTATTTTCTCTGGATTTAAATGTGGCTTCATATAATTTATATTTTTTAAATAGTTGTCCACAAAATCAGAGTAAAGAGAGTGCATCTCCTCTAAAACTTTTATATACTCATCTTTATTTTTATCAATTAGACGTTCTTTTTCAATAAATATTCTTGAGAAAGTTATTTTCCCATTAGATCCAAGTTCAATAGATTTACTTAAAGAATAATTTTTCAAAATATTGTTTTTATATTCATTAAGTTCAACAATCTGACTTTCAAGACTTTCAATAAATTTACTTAAATCTGTTTTTGAAGTATTTGAATCAGTATGGAAATCTACCATTTCTATTAAATCGTTAAAAGTATTTTCTTTGTACAAAATTAATTTGTCTAGATTAGATATAATTTTTTCACGAGCAATTTCATTTTTGTCTCTTTGATTATTTTGTAGAGTTTCAACGATTCTTGGATTTGAGAATGAAATGTTTTTAATAACAGATTTTTTATCAGCTTTCTCAACTTCTATAGGATCAGATTCATTTTTCTCATCATTTGTAATTTCTTTAACATTAACATTTAAATTAACTTCTTCTTTGATTTCAATATTATCAGAATCATGAGGCTTTATATTTTCAATGTCATTATTAATATCATTATTAATATCATTTCCAGTTTCATCTACATTTCCAGAAGTTTTAGTAGATAATTTTTCAACGGAAGAGAGGGAATCTTTAACATCAATTAACTCAGCTTTATACTTTGAAAGATTAGATCCATGTTTAATAAGAATATCAATCAAATCGTATTTTAAATTCATGTTATTTAAATTACAAATTTCCGATGCTAAGTACAAAATATCTGAATATTTAGCTTGTATAATTTTTTCTAAATAAGAAAGACGCCTTCTTAAATAATTAATATCGTCTTCTGTGAACGCTAAATTTGCTTTAGATTTATTTTTATCGTTTGTAAAATATTGGTCTGTTGACATAGAACACCTCACAATTAGAAAATTAACTAATTATTTATATAATAATACAAAATTAAATATAATTCAATAAAAATTAAAATATAACAAAATTTATTTAAAAAGTAATTGTTTTGTCAATTAATAACAATGAAGTAAATAAAAGAAAAGTATAAAATACTTAAATTAACTTATAATAATTTTAAATTAAATTTTATTATGAGGATGGGGGAGTATACTTTGGTTGGAGAAGATAAGTTGAAAGAATATTTTAAGTCTTACACAACAAATTTAGAACCTAAACCAAATTACATAAAACGAATTATAGCAGCGTTTATTATTGGAGGACTTTTTTGTTTAATAGGGGAATGTTTTTTTAAACTGTATGAAAGTTTTGGGTTTGAAGAATTACAAGTTCGTTCTCTTGGAGCAATCACAATGATATTTATAGGTTCACTTTTAACTGGATTAGGAGTGTATGATAGAATTGGAAATATTGCAGGGGCAGGAAGTATAGTTCCTATTACAGGTTTTGCAAATGCTGTAACATCTCCAGCTATAGAATTTAAAAAAGAAGGAGTTATATTTGGAACTTGTGTCAAAATGTTTACCATTGCAGGATCTGTAATAGTATTTGGTATTTCTTCATCAGTCATAGTTGGGATTATACGCTTTATATACAATAAAATTAGTGGTTAGGTGGGATTTAAATGTCTGGAAGTAAGAGAGTTGGATCACAAAGTGTGGAACTTAAAAACAGACCAAAAATAATTGCAGCAACAAGCGTTGTTGGACCTAAGGAAGCTGATGGACCTCTTGGAGAATATTTTGATATTAAATTGAAAGATGATAAAAATGGGAAAGATACCTTTGAAAAAGCTGAATCAAGTATTCTTCATACATCAATTATGGAATGTATAAAGAAAGGAAATTTGAAAGAAGAGGAAATTGATTATTTATTATGTGGAGATTTGCAAAATCAAATAGCATCATCAAATTTTGCAGCGAGAGATATTAAAACGCCATTTATAGGATTATACGGAGCTTGTTCAACATTTTCATTATCTCTTAGTTTAGGAGCAATGTTTGTTGATGGTGGATTTGCAAATTATGTTGTAAGTGGAGCATCATCACATTTTAGTTCTGCAGAAAGACAGTTTAGATTTCCTTTAGAATATGGAAGTCAACGAGCTGTTACTTGTCAATGGACAGTTACTGGAGCTGGTTCTGTTTTAATAGGTAGTGAAGGAAATTTTCCCGAGGTTACTTATATAACAACAGGTAAGGTTAAAGATTATGGAATAAAAGATGTTAATAATATGGGGGCAGCTATGGCTCCTTCGGCTGTTGATACTTTATATATGCACTTTAAAGATACAGGAAGAAATCCAAGTTATTATGATTGTATAGCTACGGGTGATTTAGGAAGATTTGGAAGACAAACAACAGAAATGATGCTTAAGAGTTTAGGATATGATATTTCGAAAAACTATGTAGATTGTGGAGAAAGTATTTATGATAATGCACGTCAAGATACTTTTTCAGGAGGAAGTGGATGTGGATGCTCTGCTTCTGTATTTACAGGATATTTTTATAAACAATTAATGAGTGGAAAAATAAATAAGATCCTTATAGTTTCAACAGGAGCTTTAATGAGTCCTACAAGTTCATTTCAAGGGGAAAGTATTCCTGGAATTGCTCATGCTGTATCAATAGAGTTTAATAACAGAGGAGGAAATTAAAATGAATTATGTATGGAGTTTTTTACTTGGTGGAGTTATTTGTGGAATCAGTCAATTTTTAATGGATAAATTTAAAATCCTTCCAGCGTATATATTAGTTTCAATGGTTACGTTAGGAAATTTTTTAGCTTTGTTTCCTGGATATGATTTTTTAATTAAGCACGCATCTGGTGGAGCTTGCATTCCTATTTTAGGCTTTGGATACAGCTTAGGAAAGGCTGTTATTGATAAAGTAAATGAAACAGGACTTTTTGGAGTTATAACAGGAGGATTGACAGGAGTTTCAGCAGGTATAACTTTTGCAATATTTATATCTTTTGTTTTATCATTTATTTTCACCTCAAAAACAAAATCTTTAAGATAACATTAAGAATCCTTTAGATTTAATCTAGAGGATTTTATTTTTTGATTTTGAATAAAACTTAACAAAAAATGAAAAAGTTTAAATAACATTACAAAAATAGGAAAGTTTAGAGATGAGGGTTTTTGTTTATTATTTCATAAGTGTTATAGCGGGAATTTTAATGGGAATTTCAATGCTAGAAAATAGTTTAATAATTTTTCTGATTATCTTATCAGTAACGATATACACAATTATTATGAAGGAATTTAAATTTGGATTAAAAATTTCCATTGTTTTATGTTTGTTAATTTCATTTTTAAATTTTGTTGGATATTATCAAATTGATAGAAAAGTGGAGAATGAAAATTTTAGAATAGTGAGCAAAACATCTAAAGATGTAATTTTAAAATCTTCATTTCCTTTTTCGAAAAAATATATAATAGAAGATTTTGAGAAAATTAACGATATAAAAATTGGTATGCTTTTAAATATTTCAGGTGAAATTAAGGAAGTAACTTATTATGATATTGGTGTTGTTGGAGAAATTCAAGATTACAAAATAAATTTCGTTAAAAATGATTTTATATATAAATTTATAAACGTTAGACAAGCTATTAAAGATTTTTTTGTTGAGGGATTAGGTGAGAAACGTGGAAATATTTTATCAGCACTTACATTTGGAGATGTTGATGGACTTGATAAAAATTATAAAAATGATTTGAAAACCTTAGGTCTTGTACACATACTTAGTGTTTCGGGATTTCATATGAATTTAATTTTTAGTATTGTGATGAAATTTCTAAGTGTTTATCCATCGCTTTTGGTTAGCCTTATATATTTATTTTTTATAGGAACAAAAGTTTCTGTAATAAGAGCATTTACGATGATTTTTTTAAAACAATTAGCTCCTAGAGTTTATAAAAATTATGATGGCATTAATGCTTTATGTTTCGCTGGGGTTTTGATTTTGCTGTTAAGACCCTATGAATTATTTAATTTGGGATTTATATATTCATTTTTGGCAACAGGAGGAATTTTAATTTTTAATAGTAAAATTTCAAGATATTTATATAAATTGCCAAAATTTATAGGAGATCCAATTTCGCTTATTCTTAGTGCTCAAGTTTTAATTTTTCCAGTTGTTATTTTAGTTGAAAGAAAGTTAGAGTTTGGATTTTTGCTTTCAAACATATTGTTGGTTCCATTTTATAGTTGTCTAATTATTTTGGGAATTTTATTAATGTGTTTTGGGATAATTCCAGTTATTAAAGATTTAATTTTATATTTAATCACATTTGTATTTGATATAATTGATGGAGGAATTATGTTTATAAAATCTATAACTTTAGATGGGATTTATTTAGAAAATCATATTATTATTTTTATAATTTGTGTGTACATAATTTATTTTATGAGTAAAAAAATTAATTTTAATAAAATAAAAAACATTCCTGTGGTATTATTTATGGTGTATTTTATTTTTATAAATATGGTTAGTTTAAATATAGAAGTTGGAAAATATTTTGATAAAAACTATGTGATAATTCGAGATGGATTTAAAAATTATATGTATATTGATAAAACTATTAAAAATATAGATTCCCTTGAAACAAAACTAGGAATAGATAAAAGTTTTCAAAATGCAGATGAAAAAGATTTTAAAATTGGAAATAATAAATTACATATAGATTTTGATGGGAATTATGTTTTTGTAGACATAGATAGTGAAGAAATTGTTTTTGAAAATTATTCCACATTAAATAGATATTATCAAGATATTTATCCTAAAAAATATTATAGTGTGTTTTAGAGGTTTTATGTTAGATTACAATTCTATTATGAAAGAGATAGATGATATAAAAAATTGTTATTTTATATATAGTTATGATCACAAGCTTGTTTTAAAATTTTTAGATAAACTTGAAAAAAGAGTAATGGTTAAAGATTTCAGACAATTTAACTATTCGTCATTTAAATTTGATAGCAATTTTAATCTTGAGGAATTTTTTGAGGCGTGTAATACGATTCCTATGATGCAAGAAAATAGAGTAGTAGTTTTGGAAAATGCTTTATTTTTAAAGAGAGATTATGAAAATAAAGATATGGTTGATAGGATAAAAACATTTTTAAAAAATCTTCCGGAATATTGCATCGTAATTATATTTTATGTTTTTCAAGAACAAGATAAAAATAAGGATAATCTAAATAGTTTCTCTGATATTGGGGAAATTTGCAAAATACAAGAATTGAAAGGACAAGACTTTTATAACGAAGTTTCTAGAATTTTTGAAAATCATGGAATTGGTATTAAAGTAAGTTTACTTAGATATTTTTGTGATAGAGTTATTAATGATTTTTTCCATATAGAAAATGAAATTTCAAAACTTGAAGCATTTTTAAATGGGAGAGAACTTACGAAAGAGGATATAGATGAAGTTGTATCTAAAAGTTTTGAACACAATATTTTTATTTTAATAAACAATGTCCTTGAAAATAATTTGAAACAATCTCTTAAAATTTTTAAAGAGTTAATTAATCAAGGTAAGGAACTGAATTATATTTTTTCAATGTTATCATCGCAATTTTCTAAATTTTTAGATGTTAGAATAATGTTACAAGGGAATTTAGATAATAACGAAATTATAAAGAAAACAAAGATGAATCCATATGTTTTAAATAACTTTGTAAGATTATCTCGTAAATATTCTTTAAATAAATTAGTCAATATAATAGATGGATTTTTAAATATAGAATATAAATTGAAAAGTACTTCAGGAATTGACATTATAAACGAACTTGAGAATTACATTGTTTCAATTTGTACAAATAATAAATAACTAAAAAATCTAATACCAAAATTTGGTATTAGATTTTTTAAGCTTGGGCTTTATTTAATTTCAATGCTAATCTAGATTTCTTTCTAGCAGCTTTGTTTCTATGTAAAACTCCCTTAGTTACAGCCATGTCTAACGCTTTAGTAACATTAGAAAATTCAGCTTTTGCTCCTTCTATGTCATTGTTCTCTAAAAGAACTTCAAATTTCTTTATTACAGTCTTTAGAGCAGACTTAATCATTTGGTTTCTTAAAGTTTTAGTTTCAGTAACTTTAATTCTTTTTTTAGCTGATTTTATATTTGCCATATTATATTTTTCACCATCCTTTAGAATCGAACACAATAATAACGCCATTATATCATTTAATGATAATAAATTCAAGTTATTATTAAATAATTTACAAAAATCTACACAAAATAATACGGTGAAAATTAAATTGGCTAATATTTTAAGGAGACAAGTTATGAGTTATAAAGTTGATGAAAAGGAAGATGTTAGTAGAGAAAATGATTTAAATAAAATTTTTGAGAAAAATCCTTATATAGATTTTAAACAAATTGAACAAGATAATATAAAAATTTCAAAAATAAGAGTGAAAAATGAGCAAGGTGAAAGAATGCTTGGTAAAAAAATTGGATATTATTCTACTCTTGAATTACCTAAGCTTAGCCATTATGATGCAGAGATGATGGACAAGGTCAGTGTAATGTTTGGAGAAGTTCTTAAAGAATTTGTATCTATGACACCGAAAAAGACAGCTCTTGTTGTAGGACTTGGAAACTGGAATGTTACACCCGATTCTCTTGGACCTAAGGTTATTTCAAAATTATTTATTACAAGACATTTGAAAGAGTACATGCCTGAATATGTTGGAGACGATATCTCATCTGTATGTGCATTATCACCAGGAGTTCTTGGTATAACGGGAATTGAAACAAGTGAAATTGTGAAATCTTTAGTTGATAGAATTAAACCTGATTATGTAATTTGCGTGGATTCTTTGGCTGCAAGAAAAGTTTCACGTTTAAATACAACAATACAAATAGGAAGTACAGGAATTAATCCGGGAGGTGGAGTTAATAATCATAGGACTCCTTTGAATGAAGAAACCCTTGGAGTTCCTGTTATAGGAATTGGAATTCCTACTGTTGTTGATGCCCTGACAATTGTAAGCGATAGTATAGATTCAATTATACGTAGTCTTGTGAAAAAAATAGACGAGCATTATTTAGATAGTGAAGAATTTGATCTTGAAAGTAAGATGCATATAATAAGGAAAAATTTGTCTAAATCCATGGGAGAAATGATTGTTGCACCCAAAGATGTAGATTCAGTTATAGAATCAATGTCAAAAATGATTGCTATGGGAATTAATATAGCTCTTCATCCAAATTTAGATATGGATAATCTGAATAAATTTATAAATTAAAAAATAATTTCTTCCAAATAATAATAAAAAAAAATCCTCCTCATATACTTTGGTATGAGGGGGTTAAACTGGATGCAACTTATGAAAAAAAATAAAATGGATTTTGGCAATGTAAAAATTATCGGAACAGTTTCGATTACCGCTATTATTATCTTGTGGATAGTATTGAGAACATACGTTATTTATTTTAATGTTCCTGGAAATGTAAATTATGCTTATACTTCAATATTAAAACAAGTGTACATACCATCTTTTGATGATGATTCTTTTAAAAATTCAAAGGATGCTTTTTGGAGAGATGTAAAAAATGTATTGGGAATAAATTTATTAAACCCGCTTTCTATAATCAAAAAAGAATTTAATATTATGGACTCAACAAATATTGACGAGGACAAGTTATCTTCCAATATGTATAATACTTTAAATAAAAATAATAATGCTGATGGTGAAGTATCAACTGGAAGTGTTAAAGATAGAAAATTTAGAATTTTAATATATCACACACATACAACAGAAGCTTTTAAACCTGCAAAAAATGATTCTTTTTATGAACAATATAATATAGTTGGTGTTGGAGATGTTTTAAAGAAAGAACTTGAAAAAAATTATAACGTAGAAGTTATACACGATAAAACAATTCATAACACAAGTTATCTAGAAAGTTATAAGAGGTCAGGAGAAACTCTTGAAAAATATTTATCCGAAATAGATGATTTTGATTTAATTTTGGACTTGCATAGAGATTCATTGGATAATAAAGATTTAGTTACAACCAATATAGATGGAGAAAATGTAGCAAAAATAATGTTTGTAGTTGCTAAAAATAATCCTAATTATTTAGAAAATGAAGAACTTGCTATGGAGTTAACTGACTTAGCGAATGAATTATATCCGGGCTTTGCACGAAGTATATTTTATTATGAAAGAGGAAGTAATGCCTTTAACCAGACTAAATCATCAGATCTAGCATTAGTAGAAATGGGAGCACAACTTAATACAGTTGAGGAAGCTATAAATTCTGCAAAATTATTGGCAACTGTTATAGGTGAGTATTTCATTCAAGAACAAAATAGTAAAAAAATGGAATAAAATTTTAAAATATATGGCACTATCTAAATATAAACAATATTTGGAGGTGTCATTTATGTTTTTTAAAGAGAAGAAGTTTAAATATATGTTCGGAGTGTTATTATTCCTAACTGTATTTATAACAGGTTTTGTTAAAGTGAATATGGTTTATTCATCAACAGGAATAGGTGGAGGTAATATATCTCAAGAATTAGTTGTATCTGAAGATGTAGAGAGTAAAGACACCCTATCAACTATTAATGATAATGCTTTTATGAGAATTTATAAGGAAGATTATGGATTCGATATTGTTTTTAGGAGTTTTGGAAAGGAAAAGACGTTTGTTTTACGATTACCATGGAAAAATAAATAAAAATTAAAAAATACTCTTAATTTTTAAACTTACATAGTGTTATAATTTAGGAATACATATATAGATTTGTAGGTGGTTTTTAAATGGATAATGGAAAACAAAATTATATAAGAAATTTTTGTATAATAGCTCATATAGATCATGGAAAATCTACTTTAGCTGATAGACTTATAGAAATTACAGGAACGTTAACTAAAAGGGAAATGGAAGAGCAAGTTCTTGATAATATGGAATTAGAAAAAGAAAGAGGAATAACAATAAAATCTCAAGCGGTTAGACTTATTTATAATAGTCCTGTAGATAATAATGAATACATATTAAATTTGATAGATACTCCAGGGCATGTTGATTTTAACTATGAAGTTTCAAGAAGTTTAGCAGCATGTGAAGGTGCATTGTTGGTTGTAGATGCAAGTCAAGGAGTTCAAGCACAAACTCTTGCGAATTGTTATTTAGCATCAGATTCTGGACTTGAGGTTGTTCCAGTTTTAAATAAGGTAGATTTACCAAATCAAAGAACAGAAGAAGTAAGAATGGAAATAGAAGAAGTTATAGGAATTGAGGCAGATGATGCACCTGCAATATCCGCAAAAACAGGATTAAATATACAAGATGTTTTAGAGGCGGTTGTTAGAAAAATACCAAAACCAGCAGGTGATGTTAACAGTCCACTAAAAGCTTTAGTGTTTGATTCTATGTATGATTCTTACAAAGGAGTAATTTGTTATATAAGAGTTAAAGAAGGATATATGAAAGCTGGAATGAAAATAAAATTCATGTCTTCTAATAAAGAGTATGAAGTTACTGAAGTAGGAATTTTCACTCCTAATTATAAACAAATTGATACTTTACAAGCAGGAGAAGTTGGTTATGTCGTAGCATCAATTAAAAATGTTAAAGATGCAAGAGTTGGAGACACAATAACATTAGTTGAAAATCCTGCAGAAGAGCCGTTAGATGGATATAAGGCGGTTGTACCAACTGTTTTTAGTGGTATTTATCCTATAATTGGAGATAAATACGAGGAACTTAAAGAAGCGCTTGAAAAACTTCAATTGAATGATGCTTCTTTAGTATTTGAGCCTGAAACATCTTTAGCATTAGGTTTTGGATTTAGATGTGGTTTTTTGGGATTACTTCATATGGAAATAATACAAGAAAGATTGGAAAGGGAGTTTAATTTAGATATTATAATTACAGCACCATCTGTTATATATAGAATTAATAAAACTTCGGGAGATATAGTTGAGGTAACAAACCCATATAATATGCCTAAGGCAACGGAAATACAGTCAACAGAAGAACCAATTGTTAATGCAACAATAATTACTCCTTCTGAATTTGTTGGAGGTGTAATGGAATTGTGTCAAGGTAAAAGGGCCAATTTTATAGATATGCAATATTTAGATACAAGTAGAGTGATTTTGAAATATATAATACCTTTGAATGAAATAATATATGATTTTTTTGATACTCTTAAATCTAAAACAAAAGGATACGCTTCATTTGATTACGAATTAAATGGATATCAGCAAACTAAATTAGTTAAATTAGATATTTTGCTAAACGGTGATCCAATCGATGCACTTTCAATGATAGTACCACATGAAAAAGCTTATTATAGAGGAAAAGCGATAGTTGAAAAATTAAAAGGAGTTATTCCTAGACAATTATTTGAGATTCCTATTCAGGCTGCTATAGGATCAAAAATAATTGCCCGTGAGACAGTTAGAGCGGTGAGAAAAGATGTTTTAGCTAAATGTTATGGTGGAGATATTAGTAGAAAGAAAAAATTATTAGAGAAGCAAAAAGAAGGAAAGAAAAGAATGAAGCAAGTTGGATGTGTTGATATACCACAGGAAGCATTCATGTCTGTATTAAAGGTTGATTAGTTTATGTTAGGATTATATATTCATATACCATTTTGTATAAAGAAATGTTATTATTGTGATTTTGCTTCATATGAAAAGTCAGAACACTTAATGACAAGTTATGTTGATGCTTTATTGAAAAATCTAGATATGTATGCAAATGAAACGTTTGATACTATTTTTATTGGTGGAGGGACTCCAAGTTACTTAGATGAAGGTAATTTGGAGAAACTATTACTAGGAATTAATAGTAAGATAGATATATCTAGGATAAAAGAATTTACTATAGAATGTAATCCAGGAACATTAACATTGGATAAATTTAAAATTATAAAAATGTATGGTGTAGATAGGTTAAGCATAGGATTGCAGAGTGTTAATGATGATACTTTACAAGTTATGGGGAGATCACATAATTTTAAGGATTTTGATGAGAATTTTAATTATGCATGTAAGCTTGGTTTTAGAAATATAAATGTTGATTTAATTTTTGGGATGCCATATGAAAAATTAGATAAATATAAAAATACATTAGATGTGATATCTCAATATGATTTAAGTCATATATCTGCTTATAATTTGATATTAGAAGAGAACACTAAATTTTATAAAATGCATTTAGAAGGTAAATTTGCGGAATTAGAAGAAGAGTTACAATTAGAAATGTATAATTATACCAGGTATTTTTTAGAGAACGTGGGATATAGTCAATATGAAATTTCTAATTTTGCTAAAGGAAGCAATGAATGCTTACATAATTTAATTTATTGGAATTTTGAAGATTATATAGGCATCGGTGTTGGAGCGCATTCTTTTTATAAAGGCAGTAGGTTTGAAAACACAAAAAATATAAATAATTATATAGATATGTTTAATAATAATAAATATAAGCCTATTAATTATCATAAAAATTCTAATATTGAAAATATAGAAGAATATATTATGCTTGGGTTTAGAAAAACTAAAGGAATAGATTTAGTGGATTTTGAAAGACGATTTAACAAAGATATTTTTGTATTATTTAAAGACGAAATAGCAAAACATATGGAGAATGGATTATTGTACTACGGAAATAATAGATTATTTTTAACAATTAGAGGAATGATATTAATGAATTATGTATTAAAAGATTTTATTTTTAAATAAAAATTTGACAAATGGATTTTAAAATGTTATTTTATTCTCAAGCCATTAGCACTCAAAAATATGGAGTGCTAACAAAAAGGGGTTAATTGTTATGGATGAGAGAAAAATTAAAATATTATACGCAATAATTCAAGATTTTATATGTACTGGTGAACCAGTAGGATCAAGAACGTTATCTAAAAAATATGATTTAGGAATAAGTTCAGCAACGATTCGTAATGAAATGTCTGATTTAGAAGAGTTAGGTTTTTTAGAGCAAATTCATACTTCTTCAGGAAGAAAACCTTCTAATAAAGGGTATAGATTATATGTTGATAAATTAATGACACCTGTGAGTATAACGAAGGAAGAAGAATTATATCTTAAATCAGATTTAAATAATTTAGATGTATTTGGTATTGAAAGTGTGCTTAGATCCAAATTAACTCTCATTTCTAAATTGACAAATTTGGCTTGTGTATTAAAAATTGCACCAGTTATAAAAAATTCGATAAAGTCTATTCAATTTATTAAGATTTCTGAAAATAATTTATTATCAGTGATTATTACTAATGAAGGTATAATTAAAAATAATATAATTAAAATTGATAAGCCTATATTTAAAGGAGATATAGATATACTTAATCATGTAATTAATACAAATTTGGTGTATCGTAAGGTTGAAGATATAAATTTAGAATTAATAGATGGATTAAAACAATCTATGAAAGTAAATGGAAGTGTTTGTGAACAAATTATTTCAATGTTATACGATATACTTATATGTGATATACATAGTAAATGTTATGTTGAAGGAATTGATAATATTTTTAATCATCCTGAGTTTAGAGACGTTAATAAGATAAAAGATTTTTTAGTGTTTTTAAATAATCATGGTAAAGTAAATTCTTTAATAAATTGCAATAAAGATATTGAAATAAAAATTGGTGATGAAAATTATACAAAAGATGCTCAAAATTATAGCATTATATCTGGCAATTATCAAAAAAATGGAAACATTTTAGGAACAATTAGTATAATTGGACCTACTAGAATGAATTATTCTAAAATAGTATCTATACTAAAATTTTTGATAAATTTTATAAATATGAGTATAGATTAAAATTTAAAGATAGGAGGCTATTAAAAGTTGAATGAAGAAAAGAATAATAAATCTTCTTTAGAATTTGAAAATAATGATAATAAACAAGTTATTGATGAGTCTAAAAATAATGAAATTCAAAGTAATGATGAAGATTCTAATTTGGAAGAAAATATAAAATTATCTAAAGAAATAGATCTTCTTAAAGATAAAGTGCTAAGAATTAGTGCAGAGTATGATAACTATAGAAAACGTACTTCTAAAGAAAAAATAGAATTATATGGTAATGCTTGTATAGATGTAATAACTAAGTTTTTACCAATACTAGATAATTTAGAAAGAGCATCGTCTACATCATCTGATTTGGAATCATTAAAAACTGGTATTGATATGGTTATTAAGTTATTTCATGATGTTTTTGAAAAGCTAGATGTTAAAGAAATAGATTCAACGGGAGAATTTAATCCTAATTTACATGAAGCAGTTATGCATATTTCTGATAAAAATTTGGATTCAAATGTAATTGTTGAAGTTTTACAAAAAGGATATATAAGAAATGAAAAAGTACTTAGACATAGTATGGTAAAGGTTGCTAACTAATGGAAATTTTTTATAAAAAATAGATTTTTGGAGGTTTAATTTATGGGAAAAGTTATAGGTATTGATTTAGGTACCACTAATTCATGTGTTGCAGTTATGGAAGGCGGAGAGCCTGTAGTTATACCTAACTCTGAGGGAGGAAGAACAACTCCATCTGTTGTATCATTTCAAACAGGAGGAGAAAGATTAGTAGGTCAAGTAGCTAAAAGACAAGCGATCACTAATCCAGATAAAACAATAATTTCAATAAAAAGACATATGGGTACTGATTATAAAGTTGATATTGATGGAAAACAGTATTCTCCACAAGAAATTTCAGCTATGATTCTTCAAAAAATAAAAGCAGATGCTGAAGCGTATTTAGGAGAATCTGTTACACAAGCCGTAATAACAGTTCCAGCATATTTTAATGATAGTCAAAGACAGGCGACAAAGGATGCAGGAAAAATCGCAGGGCTTGAAGTTCTAAGAATAATAAATGAGCCAACAGCAGCTTCACTTGCATATGGAATTGATAAAACAGAAACTCAAGAGAAGATATTAGTTTATGATTTGGGTGGGGGTACATTTGACGTATCCATACTAGAGCTTGGAGATGGAGTTTTTGAAGTTTTAGCTACTAATGGAGATACTTTTTTAGGTGGAGATGATTTTGATCAAAAAATAATAGATTATATTTGTAATGATTTTAAATCCAATACGGGTATTGATTTAAAAACTGATAAAATGGCACTTCAAAGATTAAAAGAAGCAGCAGAGAAAGCAAAAATAGAATTATCTTCATCACAGCAAACAAATATAAATCTTCCATTTATAACAGCTGATGCAAGCGGGCCTAAACATATTGATATGACTTTAACAAGAGCAAAATTTAATGAAATAACTTTAGATCTTGTTAATAGAACATTAGAACCTATGAAAAAAGCACTACAAGATGCTAATTTACAAATTGGAGATATAAATAAAGTTGTATTAGTTGGAGGGTCTACTCGTATACCAGCAATACAAGATGCAGTTAAGAATTTTACAGGTAAAGAGCCATCAAAAGGAGTTAATCCAGATGAGTGTGTAGCTGTTGGAGCTGCTATCCAAGGTGGGATATTAGGTGGAGATTATGAAAATACAAACTTGTTATTATTAGACGTTACTCCATTAAGTTTAGGAATTGAGACTTTAGGAGGAGTTTCTACAGTAATTATTGAAAGAAATACAACTATACCAGTAACTAAGAGTCAGGTATTTTCAACAGCTGCAGATAATCAAACATCTGTTGAAATACACATTGTCCAAGGTGAAAGACAAATGGCAGCTGATAATAAAACACTTGGTAGGTTTACTCTTTCAGGAATACCACCAGCTCCAAGAGGAATTCCTCAAATTGAAGTTACTTACGATATAGATGCTAATGGTATAGTAAAAGTCAGTGCAATGGATAAGTCAACTGGTAAGAAAGCTGATATAACAATAACGGCTACAACAAATTTAAGTGATGAAGAGATAGATAAAGCTGTAAAAGAAGCTGAGCAATATGCTGAAGAAGATAAAAAGAGAAAAGAGAATATTGAGGTTAGAAATACAGCTGAAACGACTATTTATCAAGTGGAAAATTCATTAAAAGAATTTGGTGATAAAGTTGAAGCTTCTGAAAAATCAGATATCGAAGCAAAAGTTCAATCTTTAAAAGATTCTTTATCAGGTGAAGATTTAGATGCTATTAAAAAATCTCAAGAAGATTTAATGCAGGTTTTTTATGCACTTTCAACAAAAATGTATCAACAAAATGCTGATAATAATGGTGCTGCAGCTGAAGGTGGACAGCAGACTTATGAGGCAACAGATTATACAGTAGAAGATAATAAATAATTTTTAATGATTGCTAGGGAGGTTAATCCATCCTAGCAATTAAATTTGAGGTGGTTTATGTCTAACAAAAATTATTATGAAATTTTAGGTGTAAGTAATAATGCTACAGAGGCAGAAATTAAGAGTGCATTTAAGAAACAAGCAATAAAATATCATCCAGATAGAAACAAGGGAAATGCTGAGGCAGAACAAAAATTTAAAGAAATTAATGAAGCTTATCAAGTATTGAGTGATCCGAATAAAAAAGCTAGTTACGATAGAGTTGGACATGATGCTTATACTAGAGGGGCTGGTTATGGTGGTTCTTCTGCTGGAGGATTTGATGGCTTTGATATGGATTTTGATATTGGAGATATTTTTTCAAGTTTCTTTGGAGGAGGATTTGGTGGTGGCGGTAGAGCTAGGAGAGGTCCAAGACCAGGTAATGATTTAGAGTATAGGTTAACCTTAACTTTTGAGGAAGCTGTTTTTGGATGCACCAAGGATATTTTGATTAAAAGAAAAGATAAGTGTAATGTTTGTACTGGAACTGGAAGTAGGCCAGGAACAAGTAAAGTAACTTGTGATAAATGTAATGGAACTGGTCAAGTAAAAGTTCAAAGAAATACTCCTTTTGGTAGTATGGTTTCTATGACTACTTGTTCTAAATGTTCTGGAGCAGGAAATATAAATGCAAATCCATGCTCTTCATGTAGAGGAAGTGGAAAAATAAATGCTGAGAAGAAAATAACAATTACTATACCTAAAGGTATTGATACAGGACAGGTTATCTCTATGCGTGGAGAAGGTGAAGCTGGAGATGTGGGAGCTCCATCAGGAGATTTATATATAACTATTAATGTTATGAATAGTAGTAAATTTAAACGTAAAGGTAATGATATTTTTACAGATCATCATATTCCAATTTGGAAAGCAATTTTGGGTGGAGAAACTGTTATTGAAACATTAGATGGTAATTATACTTTAAACATTAAAGAAGGAACTCAATCTGATACGGTTCATGTTTTAAAAGGTAAAGGAGTTTATAGAGTAAATTCTAATTTTAGAGGAGAGCATCATGTAAAGATAATTGTTGATATTCCAAAGAGTTTAAACGACAAACAAAGAGAAGCAATAGAAATGTTTAAACAAAATTCTAATGATGCCGGATCTCAAGAAGAAACTTATACTGATAAAAAACATGCTCATAGGAAAAAAGGTTGGGGATTTTTTAATTAGTTTGATTATAAAAATAGCTACTAAATATTTTTTAGTAGCTATTTTATTTTGTCCCAATAGTCTTTTATGGATTTTTCAAATTTGTTATCTCCATAATTGTAGTATATTTTGTTTTCAAATCCTTTTGGCATATAATTTTGTTTTATGTAATTGTTTGGATAATTGTGAGGATATAAATAATTTTTGTTTTGGTTGATTTGAGTGTTTGAAAATTTGTCGCAGAGGTAATTTGGGATTTCAACTGTTGAGTATTTTATATCTTCGAGGGCGTTTTTAATTGCCATGTATGCAGTGTTTGATTTCGGTAAGGTGCTTAGAAAGATTACAGCTTGGGATAATGGAATTTTTGCTTCAGGAAATCCAATCATTAATGCAGAGTCTACGCATGATTTTACGATTGAAATTGCTTGGGGGTATGCAAGACCGATATCTTCACATGCAATTACTAATAATCGTCTACAAATTGATTCTAAGTCCCCTTGTTCAATTAGTAGTGCAAGGGCAATTGATGCTGCGTTTGGATCTGAACCTCTTATAGTTTTTTGGAGAAAACTTAGAGTGTTGTAATGGTAGTCTTCTGAATTATAATTATTTTTTTGTGTTGTTTGTGAAAGAGATTCTATATGACTAATTGAAATCTTTTCATTATCTGTATATGTATTTAGTGATAACTCGAGAATATTAAGAGCTTTTCTGAAATCTCCGCAGGCAATTTTTGAAATTAAATTTATTGAGTCATCATCAAAATTATATGATGGAAAATTTTTTGAAATTATTTTCTTCAATTGATTTGAGATGTCTTGAGTTGATAATGATTTGAAATTTATTGTTATACATCTACTTAAAATTGATCCAAAAATTGAAAAATTTATATTTTCTGTTGTGCTTCCTATTAAAGTTATTGATCCATTTTCTATAAACTTGAGAATTATTTGTTGTTGTTTCTTTGAAAGAAAATGAATTTCGTCTATGTAAAGAATTATTCCATCATATCCATTAAAGTTCATCATTTCTTTTATTACGTCTTTAATTTTTTCAGTGTTTGTTGTTGTACCATTTAATTTATAGAAATTTTTGTTGCATTCATTTGCGATTATATTTACGATAGAAGTTTTTCCAGTTCCAGGAGGTCCATATATAATCATATTTGGAATTTTTTTGGATTCAATTATGCGTGTTAAAATCTTATTTTTTCCTATTAAATGTTGTTGACCTATAAAATCTTCTAGGGATTTTGGTCTAAGTTTGTCTGCTAGTGGTTGCATTTTTCCTCCTATATAAATTAAAAAAATATTTTAAAAAGTTAATCTATATATTATAATAATTGTAAAAATATTCCATTTTTAAGTTGAAACTTGAGGTGAAAATTAATTTTGTATATTGATAAATATAAAAAAGCTATTTCTTTAATTGACTATATGTTTTCATGTTTACAATCAAATAAAGCCCTTATTGAACATGAAGAGTTTAATATGTCGCTTAATAATATTAAGCATATTTTAACACAAAAAACTTTTAAAGTCGCTGTTGTTGGTGCAATTAAATCTGGTAAATCAACGATGTTAAATGCGTTTATTGGAAGGGATTTATTGCCAAATCAAAACGCTCCGTGTACTCTTGCAACTACGGAGATTTTTCATTCTCTTGATGAATGTACGTATATACAGAAATATTTTACAAATGGTGAATGTGAAAATATTAGGGCAAGTAAGGGTTTTTCTCTTGAACAAATGTTTCACAATGATATAAAAAAAGTAAGAGAGAATAATTCTCATTTAGATATAGAAAGATATTGTTTGCATACTCCAATAAATGGATTACAAACTTCTATCTATGGAGATGTTATAAAAAATTTTGTGTTGCTTGATACTCCAGGACCTGATGAAATCTCTACTTCAAATTTTGATGTTTCTCATATTCAAAAGATTTCTTTAAAGGAACTTAGAAACTCTGATGCACTTATTATAATTTTTGATTATCAGAACTTTATGTCTGATATAAATGGAAAAATTTTGAAATATATAGCGAGTAATCAAAATATAGTTGAGCGTGCTAAGAATAAAATATTTTTTGTGATTAACAAGATTGATTTGATAAATAATAAAGATGATAGTATTGAGGATTGTATAGAGAAAACAAAGAACATGATTAGAGAATATCTTCCTATGATTGATGACCCAAATGTTTATGCTTTTTCTGCAAAACAAGCAATGTTTGCGAGAATTGTGAAAAATAATTTGGCGTCTCAAGAAGTGTTGAATGAAATTGATAGATTATATGGATCGAGATATACAGAAAAAATTGAAGTGAATGGCATCGTAAGAAGTTTTAAGCTTGAACCTAGAGAATATGCGGATAAATTATTAAATGAAAGTAGAATTGAAATTATTGAAAAGGAAATTTTGAATTGTATTTTTTCGGGATTTGCTGAGGAAAATTTAGAGATAAGTATAGAGAAACTTATAGATATTAACAATGATATTATCAATAGTTTGGAAAATGATATAGATGTGATTAATAATAAATATAACATTTCTATTGAAAAATTTGAAAAGATAAAACAGAGCTTGGTTAATCTTAAGAAGGAGTTTATTGAGGTAATAGATATTCCTAAGATTTCTTTAAATGAACTTAAAAATAATATAGATTCTATGCTTGATGAAATGTCTGAACATTTAGATAGTATGGTTATGGGAATGCTTCCTGTGAAAAATGTTTTAGAAGCAGAAACAAAAGAAGAGCTTTTATATAAAATTACTGGAATTGAAAATAATATTAAAGAAGTTTTAAGTGTTACTATTAATAAAATTAATGACAATATATATAACGATTCTTTTAATACTCAAATTGAGATTAACAAAAATCTTAATGAAGCTTTTAGAAAAGTTGGAAGCGAATTTAATAAACACGTTAATGAACAAATTAAATTTAAATTCCAAATTTACAACTTTGATGATATATGTATGAGTAATATTAGTTTTAATGAGCTCAATATTATGGAAAATCAAAGCGTTGTTAAAGAATTTGATGAATTTAACGCTTCAACTCTTAGCATTAGTATGGCAGCGACGAGTGTTGCAGGAAGTGCTGTTGGAGGAATAATGGGAAGAACTCTACCGATTTTAGAAACAGCAATAGGAGCTGCTTTTGGTGCAGGAATTGGTCTTGCATATTTATATGTGAAAAAATTAAAAAGTACAAAGATTAGAGAGAAAACTGTTTACTCTGTTGATGTTAAAGAGTTTAAAGATATGTTTTTAAAAACAATTAGAGATGTATTTGAAAGTACGAAGATTGAAATTTTTAAAAATGTTGATGCTTTAATAGATAAAAGTGTTTTAAGTGTGGACAAACAGTTATCTAGGTATGTTAAGAAAATGGATAACAAAATTGGTCGTCTTATTAAAAATACTAAAGTCGATAAGGATAAAAAACGAAAAGAAGTTAAAAATATTGAAAAATTAAAACGAGAGTTTGTGGATTTTAGAGAAAGACTTGAGAATATAAAATTTAAAGTTATTCAAATAGAGAATAAAAGCATTGAGCTAGATACTCAAACATCAGAAGAGCTTAAGAATAATAATATTCTCGTTTTATAAAATTAAAAGCCATCTTTAAAAGTTTTAAAGGTGGCTTTTTATATTTAAAATAAACTCGAAAAAGGAGAGGATTTATAAATGTCATTTAAAATATTTCTACTTTCTAGGTTTAATTTTAAAATTGATATATTGTTTATGATGAATTTTGTTTCTGCAAAAATTCCAACCTTGAACATATCATAAATCCTTCCAGCACTAAAACATCCAAGAGGTAATGTTTTAAAATTATTTATAACATAACCTATCTTTCCAACGGCAGGGACAACACAACTTATTGCCTCTGAGTCATAGCTGTTATCTGGCTCCTTTAAAAGGATAACTTCTTCACCTAATGTTAAGATTCTTTTTGATCTGTGATATCCTGTTTGCATCACAGCCGTAAAAATATCATGCATTATCAATCTCCATAAATTGTTACGCTCTATATTATATCACAGATTATTTTGGAAAGTTTATTTAATATGGAAATTTATGTGGTATAATTTCTGAGATGAATTTTGAAATTTTTGGGAGGTAAAATGGAAAATACGTATACGGAAATTAAAATTAAAGTTGACGTTAATGATCTTGAAAAAGTTGAGAATATTTTTTATAGACTTGGGATATTTCAAATTTCAATTGAAGACCCAAGAGATTTATTTGAAAAAAATCATTTAAATTATGATACATATTTTGATGAGGAAGAAGTTTGTGCTCAAGGAAGAAATGTTTGTATTGTGAAATATTATTTGAGCGATAAAGAAAATTTTGTTGAGTTCGTAGGTTTGTTGAAACAAATGTTTAATCATGAAAATTTAAATTGTGAGATTGATACTAACAAAATTTTTGAAGAAGATTGGGCGAACAATTGGAAAAAATATTACCATACTTTTAAGATTGATGACAAAATTATTGTTAAACCTGAATGGGAAGATTATGAAGTAAAGAATGGAGAAATTTTAATTAATATTGATCCAGGTATGGCTTTTGGAACTGGAACTCATGAAACAACTAAACTTTGTATTCAATTGATAAATAAATATATGAAGAAAGATTATTTTGTTTACGATGTTGGAACTGGGTCTGGAATCCTTGCAATTTTATCTTCAAAACTTGGGGCTAAAAAAGTTATGGCAATTGATGTTGATAAAGTTTCAGTAAGTGCCGCGACTTATAACGTGAATTTAAATAATATTTCAAATATTGAAGTGGTTGAAGGAAATCTTTTAGATAAAACACAAGGAAAGGGAAATCTTGTTGTTGCAAACATAATTGCAGAAATAATTGTTGAACTTATTCCAGACATTGTAAAAGTTATAGATAAAAATGGAATATTCATAACATCTGGAATTATTGAGAGCAAGAGAGAGCTTATTAAAAATAAACTTGATGAATGTGGTTTGTACATAATTGAAGAAGTGGCGGAAAATGGTTGGTGTGCTTTTGCTATAAAAATGAAGTAGTATGTGTTATAATTGTTTGTGAGGTAGGTTAAATGCGTAAATTTTTCACAGATTTTGATTATATGGAAGGTATTGATACTTTAGTTATTACTGACCAAGAAGCAAAGCATATTGCAAAAGTTTTGCGTTTTAAGGTTGGAGATAAATTTATTATTAGCAATTATAACGACGAAAGTTTTGAGTGTGAGATTATAGAATTGAGTTTAAAATCTTGCGTAGTTAAATTGTTAAATAGAGTTGATATAACCAATAAAAGCAATATTAATATTACATTGTTTCAAGGATATCCAAAGATGGATAAATTGGAACTTGTTGTACAAAAGCTTACAGAGATTGGAGTTAAGGAGATTGTTCCTCTTGTAACTAATCGAGTAAATGGAAAGCTTGATTTGGAAAAATTTAAATTAGATAGGCTTAACAAAATTGCTAAGGAAGCGTGTAAGCAATGTGGGATATCGAGCATACCAACCATCAATTTACCAACAAGACTTGATAAAATTACACAAGAAGATATGGCAAAGTATGATCTTATAATTATTCCTTATGAGAAAGAAACTAAAAATCTTAAAACTATTTTAAGTAATCTTAATCATGAGGATATAAAAAATGTTTGTGTGTTTATTGGACCAGAAGGTGGTTTTGAAACTGAAGAAGTTGAGTACATACAAAGTCTTGGTGGTAAGTCAGTAAGTTTAGGACAGAGAATACTTAGAACAGAAACAGCAGCAATATTTATTTCAGCTATTCTTCAATATGAATTTGGAGATAGATAATTTTACATAGAAGGAAGAAAAAAATGAAAGTTGCAATATCTACACTAGGATGTAGAGTTAATATTTATGACACAGAAATTATGATATCTGCATTAAAGAGAGATGGATTTGAAGTTGTTTCTTCAGAAGAATTTGCAGATGTGTATTGTATTAACACTTGTACCGTTACAAATAACAGTGATAAAAAATCAAGACAGTTTATTGCTAAATGCAAGAAATTAAATGAGAATGCAATTATCGTTATGGTTGGTTGTTATCCTCAAGTTTCAAAGGACGAAGTTGTTAATATAAAAGATGTTGATATTGTTCTTGGAAATCGATTTAAAAATCAACTTCCTCATTATATAAAATTGTTTTTAGAAAAAGGGGAAAAGGTTGTTAAAGTTGATGACAATTTAATTAGAAATATTAATTTTGAAGAGGGAAGCATTGACAATCTTCAAGAAAGACATAGAGCTTTTATAAAAGTTCAAGATGGATGTAATAAATTTTGTACATATTGTATAATTCCTTTTGCTCGTGGGGGAGTTTGTAGTAAGGAACCTAGAAAGGTTTTTGATGAAGTTAAGTCTCTTGTATCTAACGTATATAAAGAAGTAATTTTAACTGGAATTAATACGACTTCTTATGGTGATGATTTAGGAATTAATATCAACATGGTAGATTTAATTGAGATGCTTAGTGAAATTGAAGGGCTTGAAAGAATAAGAGTTGGATCTGTTGATCCAGAATTTTTTAATCTTGAGATTATCAAAAGGCTTAAGAATGTTAAAAAATTTATGCCTCATTATCATTTGTCTTTACAAAGCGGATGCGATGAAACCTTAAAGAGAATGAGAAGGAAGTATGACATTGCAAAGTATGAGGAAGTTGTAAAAGATCTTAGAGATAATATTGAAAATGTTAGTATAACAACTGATATTATTGTAGGTTTTCCAGGTGAAACTGATGAGGAGTTTAAGGAAACTGTAGACTTTTTAACGAGAATTAAACTTCAAGATATGCACGTTTTTAAATACAGCAAGAGAACTGGAACAAAAGCTGCAGTAATGGAGGGGCAAGTTGAAAATTCTATAAAAGATGAGAGAAGTAAAATTCTCATAAATCTTAATAAAGAAAATAAATGTAAAGATTTAAATTCATACATAGGAAAAACAGTTGATGTATTATATTGTACTTCATCATCAGATGGAGAAGGTTTATATGGATACACTGAAAATTACACAAAAGTTTATATAGATTCGGCTCAAGATTATTTAGGAGAAATTGTTAAAACAAAAATAATCAACTCTAAGGATGAATTTCTTATCGGAGAAGTCGTGCTATAAGGAGGAAAAGTAAAATGGAATGTATTTTTTGTAAAATAATTCAAGGGGAAGTTCCTTGTACAGTTGTTTATGAGGATGATTATGTAATTGCTTTTGAGGATATATATCCTTCAGCAACTAATCACGTAATTGTTATTCCTAAAATCCATATTGAAGATTTGAATGGTGTAAATGAAGAAAATATTGAGTATATAAAACATATTTTCTCTGCAATTACAAAAGTTGTAAAACAATTAAATATTGATGAAACTGGCTATAGAATTGTAAATAATTGCGGTGGACATGCTTTCCAATCTGTCAAGCATTTACATTTCCATATAGTTGGAGGACAAGAACTTTCACCAACATTTTGCTAAAAGATATTTTTAATTTGAGAAAGGATTTTATATGAAGAAAAATATTAAGAAATTTATATTTGGTAGCATTTTATCTCTATCAGTTTGTGTTGGAGGATTTAACGCTTTCGCTCAAACAAAAGAAGAGTATTTAAATGATTTTCTTGATAATGTTTATACAGTTATGCTAGAAAGAGAATCTGACCCTGAAGGAAAAGAATACTGGAAAAACAAAATATTAAGCGAAGAAATTGGAATATTAGATTTCTTAAATCAAATTTTAGATCAAGATGAGTTTGAAAAACTCCAAGATTCCCCAGAAGATTTTATAACAAAAAATTATACTCTTTTGGCAAATAGAGAACCAGATGAGGAAGGATTTAATTATTGGTTAGGAAGAATTGGACAAGATAGTAATAAAGCTGAGAAATTAAATCTTATAAATGAAATGGCTCATAGTCAAGAGTTTATGGGTAAAGTAAATGAACTTGGAATTTTATTTAAAAAAGTTGTGGTTGAACCAACACCACCTCCAGTTGAAAATAAACCAGAAGAATTAACAGAACTTGATATTTTTATAAAAGATGCTTATCAACATCTTTTGGGAAGAGAAAGTGATCCAGATGGATTTAATTACTGGAAAGGACAATTAACTTCTAAAAATCAAGGAGCACTTGATTTAATTAATAATTTTATTGTTCTTGATGAATTTAAAGCGAGAAATTTAAATGATAAGCAGTTCATTGGAGCAATTTATGAAGTGTTGTTTAATAGAGAAGCTGATGGTGAAGGTTTAAATTATTGGAATTCAATTTATCAAAAAGATAAATCTTCTAATCGAATGAAAAATATTGTTCTAGAGATTGCTGATGATACAGAATTTCTTACGAGAATTAAAAATATGGGAATAATTTTGAAAAAAGTTGATTTGAATTTATTTTATTCAGAGCTTTTAACATCTAAAAATGATGTTAGAGCAATAACTTCATCACAGCTTTCTGAGATTAAAAAAGGAATGTCATTCTTTGATATTATTGTAAAACTTGGAAGAACTAGAAATGTTTCAAATGTACAAGGAGTTAATATTGCTAAATATATTGTTGATAAAAAAGAATTCTATTTCATATTCTCAGATCCATCAGCAACTTACCAATATGATCCAATGGAAGTTTTAAAATCTCAAAAATAATTTTTCAAAATGTAATAATTAATTCAAAAAAAGTACATAATTATATATGGAATAATTTTTTAAAATATGCCATAAAACACAGTTAGAGTGTAGAATTTTTCTATATTGACATTAAAAAATTTTTATTGTATAATTCTATGTGAATCGCTAACCCATATAGAGTATAAAGTTTGTATTTTGTACTAGCGGAGGGAGGGAAAATATATGTCTGAAATAAAGGTTGGAGAAAACGAGTCTTTAGAGAGTGCATTAAAAAGATTTAAAAGAAAGTGCGCGAGAGCTGGAGTTTTGTCTGAAGTAAAGAAGAGAGAACATTACGTTAAGCCAAGTGTTAAGAGAAAGAAAAAATCTGAAGCTGCAAGAAAGAGAAAATTTAAATAGCGTGTGATGAATATAGAGGAATAGCAGAAATTTACTGTTATATTTTATGGTGATTTACACCTTCCTCGACAGCTACGAATTAAGTTATTTAATGTTAATTTTTAATTGTAATTAATATAATAGTTTTGTTGGGTAAGTGGTTACGTATATAGATGAAAAAATTTAGAGTCACAGAAGTTCTGTGACTCTTTTATTTTTACTCAATAATTTTTATGTTTTCAATTTTTGGATCTTCCGTTCCCTGAACAAATAATCCAATTGCTTTCATATGTTCAACGTACTCAATAATTTCTTCAGTTATAAGTTCTCCTGGACATAAGATTGGAATTCCTGGAGGATATGCTAGCAAAAATTCTCCACTAATTTTATTAACGCTATCTTTTAATGGGACGGATTTTTTAGAAGCATAAAAAGCTTGAC
>JAGHEJ010000107.1 GCA_017889345.1 Clostridiales bacterium
AGGAGATACTCAATTATCTGAATACATTATATGTTTAATCACAGGATATAATGCTTGGACACCACAATAAAAAGCTTACTATATTTAATTGCAAGGAGATAATAATGAACAATAAATTTTTATATGCTAAAAGTATAAGTCTAGAAAATATTTTAAAGTTATTATTTAATAAACCTGAAATAGAGCATATCACCAAGTTAAACTTATTATTGCAATTTAACATAGTAGAACATGTTAATCAACAGAACTTTAATGAATATTTTTTCTACAATTTTAATTATTTTGATAAATGTATTAGTTTTAATTTAAGTGATGACGAACAACTTGCACTAGCTTTTAAATATAACAAAGAAAAACAAAAATTTGAAATGGCAATATCCACTAATAAGGATATTAAAAATAGAAAAGAAGAACTATTTGATAAATTATCAAACGAATTACAAAACACTAAATATTATTATTTATACAAAGCTAATGGTTATTATGTTTCAGACTGTGAAAGACTTAAAATCTTACAATATCTAAAAAATATAGCAGAAATGGAATATAACGATGGTTTTATGGTTTTTTATCCCGAATTAATAGATATACAATCCTTAATAATAGAGACTTTTGAATCAAATTGTATTAATGGCAATTCATCAGAATTATTTAGTAATTTATGTAAAGGAGTTTTATAAAGTGATTGAAATAATTTTTGAAATATCTAAGAAGTTATTAAAGTTAAGTCAATATACTACCTTTCATAGCCAATTTAACTACGTCTCGGCGATAAATTGGGGAACATTAGAGGTTAAGCAGATAAATACACAAGAAGAAGAATTATATATTGAGTCTTGGGGAGAAGTGGTTATACGTACTTGTTATGATGACTTAGGAAAAATTTTAGAAGACTGTAGATTAAAAGGACAGATTGATGCCAAAAAAAAAGAATTTATTAATAAAACATTAGAAAAGTTAGACATCATAAAAGCTTTAGAGTTAGAGGGATTCATATAATGAAAAAATTAAAATTCACTATCAATAAGATTGTATGAATTATTAGCTTAAATTATTAAAAGGAGACTTAAAAATGAATATATCAAAACTTATTAAAACTTTTAGAATCAAAAGAATAAGAAGACAACTTGAAAAAATTAAACGTAACTACGATAAATTACATTTAAAATTAAGTAAGTTAAGACTAGATCAATATTTTAATAAATCAAAACTTGATGATTTAGGGAGATGATACTTATGTGTAAAATAATTAATTTTAACATCCTATTAAAAAATAAACTCGCTTATAATAAATCTACTCTAAAATTAAAT
>JAGHEJ010000081.1 GCA_017889345.1 Clostridiales bacterium
AAGAAGAAATTAAAAATATACACATTTTAGTTAGGGAAAAAATTAATGATAAATATAAAACTCTTATTTAAGTTTTAAAAAGGAGTGAAATTTATATTATGATAAGAGAATTTTCGCTTAGTAATGACAAGGTGATGATGAATTTTTCAAAAAAATATTGTAATAATTTTGAAGATATACTTGAGAGTAATGGTTTTAAAAATGTACTTGTACATTATTTAAATAGGAAAATTGAAAGAAGAGATAATATATTTAAAAATTTTTTAAGAGGAATTGAAAATTTAGATGAGTTTATAAATTCTCTTATAAAGATAATAGAGCTACTTACTATATTTGATAGAGAAGAAGTTCTTGATATGAAAATTAAGTACGCTTATGTACTTGAAGATAAATATAAATTTGATGCTTTAATTGAAGATTTTTATTCTTATTGGATAAAACTTGAAAGATATACTATTTTAACTCAAAATACAGTGAGTGAAGGAATTGTAAAATTAGGTTTTGTTGGTGCAAATACAAGATTTACAAATCTTGTAATGGAATTATACAGAAAGGTTAAAAATTCTGTGACTTCTAAAGAGCCTCTTGTATATAGACAATTAAAATCTGGAAATAACGCATCAATTGTTTTAAATAATTATAGTTGGGAATTGAAAAACTATGAGCTTGTTAAAGATATAAAATTTATGGATACAATTTCTCTTGAAACTCCATTTATTTCATATCCTAAGAAAAATACAAGAAGTGGTTCATTTAAAGAGGTTTTTGAAAATCCTCTTTTAAATTGTGAACTTGATAGTGAAAATTGGTTTTGTTATCCTGCAAAAGTTGGAGAGCTTTTAGCATTTATATATTTTCATAAAGATTTTATGGCAAATGGAATAGCTCTTTCAAATCTTTTTGAGATGGCTCATAGAGATGAGTACATGGGAGTGAAACCTGATATGATATATCTTTATGGAGTTGAAGATACAACTATAAATAAAGATAAAGAATATAAAACTGTGTTTTATGATGATAAGGAAAATGAAATTTTAGTTGGAGTTGTTACTTATAGTAAAGAAGTTGATTATTTTGGATATCTTAAGAAAATGACTCTTACTCTTCATAATCTTTCTATGATTAAAAAAGGATACCTTCCAATTCATGGAGCTATGGTTTCTATTACTCTTAAAGATGGAACTTCTTCAAATATTGTAATTGTTGGGGATTCTGGAGCTGGAAAATCTGAATCTTTAGAAGCTTTTAGAAGTCTTGGAGAAGAATATATTTCAGATATGACAATTGTATTTGATGATATGGGAGTTTTAAAAATTGCACATGATGGGGTTTATGGATATGGTACAGAGATAGGAGCTTTTGTTAGACTTGATGATTTAGATCAAGGGTATGCCTTTAAAGAGATTGATAGAAGTATATTTATGAATCCTGACAAAACAAATGCAAGACTTGTAATGCCTGTATCAAATTATCGTGATATTGTTATGGGACATAAGGTTGATTTATTTTTGTATGCAAATAATTATGAGGAAGCTGAAAATGGAACAATAGAGATTTATAAAAAAGACCAAATAAAAGATATTATAAAAATATTTAGAGATGGAAATAGAGTTGCTAAAGGAACAACTCATGAAAAAGGACTTGTTTCTTCATATTTTGCAAATCCATTTGGTCCACTTCAAAAGCAAGAAGAAACAGATGTACTTCTTGATAGATATTTTGATAAAATGTTTGACTTTGATGTTAAAATTGGGGAAATTAAAACTTGTCTTGGAATAGATGGAATGGAGAAAAATGGTCCTAAAAATGCAGCACTGGATTTATTTAGTATGATAAAAAATAATACAAATTAAAGAACCTTAAGTTACTTTAATTTGTATTTACATAATTATTTTTCAGAAGATTCTGAGAATAAAAATTTAATACAATATAAACCACATAAACCAACAATACCAAAAATTATTCTGGTGAAAGTTGAGCTTTGACCAAATAAGTTAGAGATTAAATCAAATTGAAAAAATCCAATCAATCCCCAGTTAATAGCTCCTACAATTACTAATAAAAGTGTTATGAAATTAATAAATTTCAAGATTATCACTCCTTTAAATAAATTTTAAATTAGTATTTGCTAAAATAGATTTAAATATTTAATTTATTTAATATTAAAATAAATTTTAGTTTAGGGAGCTATAAGGGGATTTTAATTTTCAAAAATTAAAAGGGGGATTATTAATGAAATTTTTTGGTGTTATTTTATTTATACTTATTTCTTTAATTACCTATAATCTTTTAAAAATATTTGTATTATCAAATTTAAAAGTTAATAAATGGATTTTATTAATTTTATCAATTGTTGTTGTTGTGGCGTCATTTTTTATAAAAGTTCCAGCTTTTGTTATGTATATGATACAGTGGCTATATTTTGTATTAATACTTTGGTTTGTAGATGTTTTTGTTGATGAATATCGTGAAAATAAGAAGAATAAGAACAAAAAAGTTATACAGAATAAACCAAAGCCAAAACCAAATAGAGCAAAAGTGAATAAATAAATTTAACTATTTACATAAATAGGTGGAGTTAGTGCAAATAAATTATTTTTAGAGATTGCTTTAAAAATGTAAAATTTATTTGCACTATTTTTTATGTCAAAATTATGAGAAATATTTTTTAGGTTATATAAATTTTGAGATTTTATGGTTTCATTCTTTTCGTTTATAATCATAAAATTTTGATTTAAAAATTCACTATTGCTTATTTGAATATTAAATTTTAAAAATTTATTTTTTGTTTGGGAAGATTTTGGAGAGTCGATATTAAAATTTAAATAAAACTTATCTGAATTTGAAATATAGAAATTTCCATTTTTGATTTCTGAAATAATATGTTGTTTTATTTCTACAAAATTTAGAAGAGAGTTTGAAGAATTTTTAATGTAAATATATCCGTTGTTAGTGTAAATAGGAGTTAATTTTAAGTTTTTATTTAGGAGATTTATATAATTATCAGTTGATTTTAAAAAATTATCTGAATGAAGAGTGAAATAATTTTTAATTGTGTCATTTTCAATATGGGAATAATTATTGTTTGAAAGAATTAAGGTTGGATTATTTAAATAACACCAAAGATAAAAGTTTTTGAGTTTGAAAATTTCTCCGCGAAAAATACTTTTGGATAAAAGAATTTTTATAGGACCAATTACTGATCTACATTTAAAACATATAATTCCTAATGTGTTTTTATATTTTTTCTCAAAAGAAGAGAGTTTATCTTGTATGTAGAAAAGTTTTGAAATTTGTTTTTTGTTAAAATTATAATCATCGAATAAAAAATTATTTGAGTATTCGATAATTATGAAGTTTAATTTGTTTTTGTTTGCGTTTTTTAAAATGGTGTAAGGATCTTCATTAAAGTCTTTTGGAATGTAGTACATTCCTTTTAAAAAAGTTTTATACATTTCCTATCCTTGAAGAGTGTTATTAATTTAATATATTTTAAAATTAATAATAATATACTTCAATTCGTTTTAGGAAATAAAAATTTTATCATTGAAAAAAATAAATGTAATAGTTAAAATTATATAAACGTAATTAAGATACGGTTTTATATGAAATTTAATAACGGGAGAAAATTCATGTTTATATTTTTTAATAAAGATATTTCTGAGGAGTTTATTAATAGAAACAAAGAGATACTTCATAAATTTGATTTTATAGATTTTAATTTTGGAGAAAATAAATGTGGAATTTATATTGTAGGAAATATTTCCACTGAAGATATTAAAGAGAATTTATTTGGAGTTGAAAAGATTTTAAGTATTAATACTCCTTATAAATTTGTAAGTAGGGAATTTAAAAATGAAGATACCATAATAGAAATTGGTGATTTTAAAATTGGTGGAGGGCATTTTCAAAAAATAGGTGGTCCTTGTTCTTTTGAAAATGAAGAAATGTTTAGAGAGATTGCTTTAACTTTAAAAGGTTTTGGAGTAAATATTATAAGAGGAGGAGCTTTTAAACCAAGAACTTCTCCTTATTTTTTTCAAGGGATTGGGGAAAATGCTCTTAAGTCTATGAAAAAAATTACAGAAGATTTGGGACTTAAACTTGTAAGCGAAATAGTTTCAACTGAGTATATAGATTTGTTTAATGAGTACGCTGATATTATTCAAATTGGAACTAGAAATATGCAAAACTATGAGCTACTTAAAAAACTTGGAAAACTAAAAAAGCCAATTCTGCTTAAACGTGGATTAAGTGCAACATTTGAAGAATTTTTATTAAGTGCAGAGTATATAGTTTCAAATGGAAATCCTAATGTTATTCTTTGTGAAAGAGGAATAAGAACTTTTGAGAAAATTACGAGAAATACTTTAGATATTTCAATTGTTCCAACTGTTAAGAAATTTTCTCATCTTCCAATTATAATAGATCCAAGTCATGCTTCTGGAAGTTATGATTTAGTTGAGCCATTAGCACTTGCTGGTGTTTCTGCTGGATGTGATGGTGTTATGGTTGAGGTTCATAATAAACCAGAATGTGCCTTATCTGATGGATTTCAATCTATAAAATTTGAGAGATTTGAAAAACTAAGTAGTAAGATTGATAAAATTCGTGAAGTTTTATTTTGATTTTAGGAGGATAAAACTTTGAATAGAAATGGAAGAAGAATTAAATCTCAAATTGAAATTTTAGGGGATAAATCAATATCCCATAGAGCTCTTATGATTTCTTCAATATCAAAAGGGATAAGTAGAATTAATAACTTTTTGTTTAGTCATGACTCTATAAGCACTTTAAATTGTTTGAGAAAATTAGGGGTAAGAATAGAAGTTGATAATGAAAAAGTTTTAGTGTATGGAAATGGATTAAGTTCTTTTAAATTTTATGAAGGAGTTTTAGATGCTAGAAATTCAGGAACAACTATGAGGCTTTTAAGTGGAATTTTAAGCGGACATAAATTTAAATCCATAATTGATGGGGATACTTCTTTAAGAAGAAGGCCAATGGATAGAATTATAAAACCATTATCCTTAATGGGAGCAAAAATATTTGCAGGAAGGGAAGGTAAATTTTGTCCAATACATATAATTGGAGGGAAATTAAATTCTATTAGTTATAAAATGGAAGTTGATAGTGCTCAGGTTAAATCTTCTATTTTGTTTGCAGCTCTTTATGGGGATTCCACAACAAAAATTTATGAGAAAATTAAAACAAGAGACCATACAGAAAGAATGCTTAAATATTTTGGAGGAAAAATAGAAGTTAATAATGAGGAAATATCTATAAAATCTTCTGAGCTTATTTCAAGAGAAGTTTTTATTCCTGGAGATATTTCTTCAGCAAGTTTTTTCATGGCTCTTGCAGGAGCTTTAAAAGATTCGGAGCTTTTGATTAAAAATGTTGGGATAAATGAAACAAGGACAGGAATCATTGATGTTTTAAAAGAGATGGGAGTAGAGGTAGAACTTTTAAATGTACGAGAAGATTCTTTTGAAAAAATTTGTGATATAAAAGTTTATGGAGCAAAAGAATTAAAACCAATAAAAATAAGCGGTGGTATTATTCCAAGACTTATTGATGAGATTCCAATCATTTGTGTTTTATGTGCTTTTGCAAAAGGAGAAAGTATTCTTGAAAATCTTAGTGAGCTTAGATATAAAGAAAGCGATAGAATTAAAAGCGTAGTTTGTGAATTTAAAAAACTTGGAATAGAAATCTATGAATTAGATGATGGAATTAAAATAGTTGGGGGTAAAGAAACAAAAGGAGGAAAAGTTAATAGTCATAATGATCATAGAATTGCTATGGCATTAACTATACTTTCATACATAAGTGGAGAGAATATTGAAATCTTAAATTCAGAATGCGTAGATATTTCTTTCCCAGACTTTTACCATAAATTAAAAAGTATTTTTTAAATATTGGAGGTGAGAATTATTTTAAGATATTTTACATCAGGTGAATCTCATGGAAAAGCTCTTATTGGAATTATTGAGGGATTTCCTTCAAATGTACATATAGACGTAGAGAAAATTAATTCTCTTTTAAAAGAGAGACAAAAAGGGTATGGTCGTGGAGAGCGTATGAAAATTGAAAGTGATGAGATAGAAATTATATCTGGACTTAGAAATTCTAAAACTTTAGGGTCTCCAATTTCTTTTATGATAAAGAACAAAGATTATGAAAATTGGAAAGAATTTATGGATCCAATAAAATGTGATGTAAATAAACGAAAAGTTTTAAAGCCAAGACCAGGTCACGCTGATTTATCTGGAATAATAAAATATAATTTTGATGATTGTAGAAATGTTTTGGAGAGAAGTAGTGCAAGAGAAACGGCTTTAAGAGTTGCTATTGGGGGATTTTGTGTACAATTTCTAGAAAATTTTAATATTCAAAGTGGATCTCACGTTGTAAGCATTGGAAATGTAGAAAATTTTAATACATATTCTTTTGAGGAAATTAAAGAGAGTTATAAATTTGATTTAAGATGTCTAGATGAGAAAACTAGAAATAATATGACAAGTTTAATTGATGAGTGTAAAAAAAGAGGAGATACTTTGGGAGGATCTTACGAAGTAAGAATTAAAAATGTTCCCATAGGACTTGGAAGTTATGTTCAATATGATAGAAAATTAGATTCTCTTTTAGCAGGAGCTCTTATGAGTATAAATTCTATGAAAGCTATTGAGTTTGGAGAGGGAATTGAAACTTCAAAATCTTTTGGCTCTATTTCTCATGATGAAATTTTTTATAAAGATGAAAAATATTTTAGAGAAACAAATAAATCAGGAGGAATAGAAGGTGGAATGAGTAATGGAGAAGAGATAATTATAAGATGTTACCATAAACCGATTCCAACTTTATATAATCCGATGAGAACCGTAAACATTGAAACAAAAGAAAGCGATTTTGCAAATGTAGAAAGAAGTGATGTAACAGTAGTTCCATCAGCTTCTATTATTGGAGAAAGCGTAGCTATGACTGTTATATGTCAAGAATTTTTAAGAAAGTTTTCAGGGGATAGTTTAGAGGAAGTGATTAGAAATTGGAAAAAATAAATATTAAATTAAAGGAAGGAGAATGCTCTATCATAATTGGAGAGAATTCTCTTTCTTGTTTAGAAACAATTATAAATGGAAGGAAAACATTTTTTGTAATTGATAAATTTTTGTATGAAAATTTTTATGATGAATATTTTATAGATGTTTTAAAAAATTATAACAAAGAAGATATATATCTTCTTGAATCTATGGAGAAAAACAAAGATATAAATACAGCTTTAAAGATAATTGAAAAATTAAATGAGAGAAATCATTTGAGAGATTCTTTGATTGTTGGAATTGGAGGAGGAGTTATTGGAGATGTAGTAGGTTTTGTTTCTTCTATATATATGAGGGGAATAAAGTTTATAAATATTCCAACTACACTTCTTGCACAAATAGATAGTTCAATTGGTGGAAAAAATGCTTTAAATATATATAATGGAAAAAATTTAATAGGAACTTTCAATCATCCAGAAAAGATTATTATATATACAAAGTTTTTAAACACATTAACAAAGAGGGAAATTGTTTCAGGATTGGCGGAAGCAATAAAATATGGTATAGTTTTTGAGAATAGTTTTTTAGAGTACATAGATAAAAATTTAGAAGAAGTTTTTAAATTAAATAGTAAAGTTATACAAAATATAATAGTAAAAAGTTGTGAATTTAAAGCTAAAGTGGTTGAAAAAGATGAGAAGGATTTTTTTATAAGAAAAGTTTTAAATCACGGACATACAATAGGACATGCTATTGAAAGCGTAACAAACTATAATTTATATACT
The DNA here is from genome assembly GCA_017889345.1 of Clostridiales bacterium. Classification (GTDB taxonomy): domain Bacteria; phylum Bacillota; class Clostridia; order Clostridiales; family Clostridiaceae; genus Dwaynesavagella. The sequence continues at coordinate 7,829 of JAGHEJ010000081.1, forward strand.
CATGGAGAAGCAGTTTTAATAGGAATGTTTTATGAAGCATGTATATCATATGAGTGTGGATTTATGGATGAAAAATATTTCGATTATATAACAAATGTTTTGAAAAAGTTTAATGTTAATTTTAATAGGAATATATTTGAAAGTGAATTATTTTACGAAGCTCTTTTAAGAGATAAGAAGAATAGATTAGATAAGATAAGTTTTATTTTACCAACTAAGCACTCTAAAGTTTTAGAATACATGTTTTTATTGGAGGAATTAAAGAAGATAGATTATATGAGATATTGTTTTTAAAAATGGAGGAGTTATGTTAAGGAAAAAGCTTTATAAAATGTTGTCAGGTGTACTTTTATGTATTGCTTTAAATATTTCACCAGTACATGCCATAAGTAGATATAATTCAGTTGATGATTTTGTTGATAAAACTTATGAGATATTTTTAAATAGAAAACCATCGTCAGATGAAGAAGGTGCTAAGCATTGGAGTTATTCAATACAAAACCATCAGAAATCTTTATATGATTATGTAGTATCACTTGTATCAGGAGAAGAATTTTTAAAAAGAGAAATATCCAATGAAGAATTTATTGATATGTTATATATGGTTTTATTAGATAAAACTCCAGATGAGCAGGAGAAGTCTTATTGGGTAGGAAAAATAAATGAACAGAATGAAAAATTAAAAGATATAAAGAAGGCAAGAATTGAAGTTTGTAAAATTATGATTAAAGAACCCTTCTTTAAAGAGTTTGCAGATGGTTTAGGAGTTACTCATGATTTTTTTGATATGAATAGGTATGGGGTTTCTTATCTTTCTGAATCTTATCCTCAAGATAAGATTGATTATGTAAATGAATTTTATACAGGAATTGAAAGTCTAGGAAAAACTTTTGAAGAGAAATCTTTAGTTACAGATGAAACAAAAGAAATTGAAGATTATATTTTTAGTACTTTACCAATTTTTATTGAAAATAATAGTGGTAGTAAATATGAAAAATTAAAAAGAGTTTCTGATGAAAATGTTGAGCGTTTAGTTTATGCTCTTGATTATGAAATATCATTCCCGTATGACAAGGATAAAAGTGTTTATATATCTCCTTTTGTTCAAATGAATAAAGGGGAAAGGACAAACTTTGTAACTTTAGGAATAGGTATTACAAGTAGAGGTCTTGGAAAAGAAATAACTAAGGCAGAACTTGTTCTTGGAAATGAAAAAATTGAGCTTGAACAAAAATATAAAGATCAAAGTAAATATGATTCTAAGAAAATTTCATTACACGAATTTGATTTTAAAATAAAATCAATCGATGATTTAAAACTTTTAGATAAAATGCTTACCTCAGATTTAACAAAAATTAGATTTACTTTTGATGATTCGACGACTTATATTTATAATCTCTATGAAAAAGATAGGGTAAGAAATACGTTAAGATTTATGGGAAGTTTATACACTCAAATTATTGTGGCGTATTTATTTGAGTCTAAAGATGTTTTTGATAAAAATGTTTTAAATGGAATTAATTAAATGAAAATGTAGGTTAGAACTTATTTGTTTTAACCTACATTTAATTTTTTTAAAACGAAAATTAATCTTTAAAATATCTTATTAAGGAAAGAAAATTATAAACGAAAAATAAAGTATATTATACTGATTAATTTTAAGAAAATTAAAGTAGTTATTCATAAGGGGGAAGAAGTTTGTGAGGTATAGAAATGAGGAAAATTTATCTAAAATAATTTTAGGTGAATCATATAAGAAAAATTGTGAGCAATTATTAAATAATATAGATAATAACAAAATGAATTTTCAAAATAATATACCAGTTTTTAAATACAAAAAATTACTTTTAAAATATGATCATATGCCAAGTCAAGAAGAGATAAGAGAAGAGATAAGAATATTTTTATATAAAGTTAATCGAAATGATAATTTTAGAATTTTTAATATCAAATCTGGGGTAAATCAAAATAGTGAAGAAATAAAAGAGTATATAGTAAACATTGCCTTTATTAATTCAAATCTGAAATAACACATCATTTTAAAATAGATTATTTCTAAGGAATAATCTATTTATTTTTTTGTGCAAAAATTTAAAAAGGAAAAGTTTAGAGTAAGTAGAAAATAATTATCGAGAAGTTTTAAAAATGTAAATGAGGATGGTAGAGTAGATGAAAATAAAATTTTTGAAAAAACTTATAGTTGGTGTTTTAACAAGTGTTTTTATGTTTAATGTATACGTTTCAACATCTGAAAGTAAGTATAAGATTCAAGATTTTCCAAATTTATTAAATGTAAACGCTAACTTAACAGAAAAACCCTATGGTTATTATCAAGTTAATGATTTTACAATGTTTATGGATATGGATTACCTTTTAGAGATGATAAAGATAATTTAGGATCTTTTGCTGGACCAAATATTTTATTTGAAGCAAATTCAGAAACAATTGCTATAAATTTATCTGACGCTTTTTCAAAGCTCAGACTTGAAAAGAATGGAAAACCTGTTGATTTATCTCTAGGGAAACCTTCTATAGTTTATTATCCAGGAAAATTAACACAATCCTATGAGTTTAAAGATTTTAAAGTATTACTTGAACTTATATTTGTAACAGATAGAACAGCTCTTGTTAAAACTCAAATTTTAAATTTAGGTTATGAGGATTTAAAATTTAAAGTTTATTGGGAAGGAGAAGTTTTTGATTTATTTACATATGGAAGTAAGACTTATAAAATAAATCCAGAACTTCAGTTTGCAAACAATGGTGTTCAAGTAAATTTTACAGGGGAAAATGAAGGGCTATCAGAAAATACAAAATACAATAAATTTTTTACAACTTATAGTAAAGATGTTGATACAAAAATTTCTGAAGATAAAAAATCTTACTTAACAGAATTAATTGGAGAAGTTGTCGTGGAGAAAAATTCATCGTTTACTGTTTATAGAACAGAGAGTTTTACATTTACAAAAGAGGAGTTTGAAGAAGAATTATCAAAAATTAAAAATATAAAGAGGGATCCAGAACAATACTTTTCTTTAAATAAATCAAGATGGCAATCTTATATAGATAAAACTGTTTCAAAGGATGTAAATAAATCTTATACAAATGCTGCAATAAAATCGATGATGACATTAATGACAAATTGGAGAAGTCCAGCAGGAGCAATTGAGCATTCTGGAATAACTCCATCAGTTTCTTATAGATGGTTTAATGGATTTTGGGCGTGGGATTCTTGGAAAAATACTTTAGGAGTTGCGACTTATGATACAGAACTTGCGAAAGATTCAATAAGAGTTATGTTTGATTATCAAATACAAAAAGATGATAAAGAGCGTCCACAAGATGAAGGAGCAATAATTGATGCAATTTATTATCAAGAGGAATCATTTAATGAAAGAAATTCTAAGCCACCATTAGCAGCTTGGGCAGTTTATAATATTTATAAACAAGATAAAGATATAGAGTTTGTAAAAGAAATGTATCCAAAACTTCAAGCTTATCATGAGTGGTGGTATAGAAATAGAGATACAGATAAAAATGGAATTGCAGAGTATGGAGCAATGGTTCATTATGCTCATTATAAGTATGATGAAAATGGAAAAGTTGTAAAGGATAAAAATAATAAGCCTGTTATAAATGAAGATGCCATTATTGAAGCTGCTGCTTGGGAAAGTGGAATGGATAATGCAATAAGATTTGATAAAGAAGGAATTGGAGAAGGTGATGTTGGAGTAAAAGTTTTTGAGAATACAGATGAAAATGGAAATGTAATTGGGTATTCAATAAACCAAGAATCTGTTGATTTAAATGCGTATTTATATGCAGAAAAAGCGTTTTTAAAATCTCTTGCAGAAATTTTAGGAAAAACGGAAGATGCAAAAAGATATGAAGAAGAAGCAAAAGAAATTGCTAAGTATGTAAATACATATATGTTTGATGAAGAAACAGGATTTTATTATGATCTTCAAATAAATAAAACAGGTGATGAGAAAAAGCTTCTTGTAAATAGAGGGAAAGGAACAGAAGGATATATTCCTTTGTGGGCAAAAATGTCTCCTAAGGATAAAGCAGATAAAGTTGTGGAAAATATTATGGATCCAAATAAATTTAATTTAAAAGTTCCATTTCCAACAGCTTCAAAAGATAGTAGATTTTTTGATCCAAATAAATATTGGAGAGGACCTGTTTGGCTTGATCAAGCTTTATTTGGAGTGGAGGCACTAGAAAATTATGGATATACTGAGGAGGCAAAAGAGTTAACAAGAAAACTATTTGATAATGCAGAAGGTGTTACGTCTTCAAGCACTATAAATGAAAACTATAATCCAGTTACAGGAGAAGCACTACATGCAAGAAACTTTAGTTGGAGTGCAGCGGCATACTATTTATTATATAAAAATACTTTAAGTGGAAATGAAAACACATCACAAATAGGAATTGATATAGTTAAATAATTTACTTTTAAAGTACGTATGTTTTATACGTGCTTTTTATTTTTAAAAAGTAATAAAGGGAGAGCAGAAATTCATATAAATTTTAGAAGGCAGTGGATGTTTAAGGGGGAATTTTATAAAGTGGAAATTAATATTAAAGATTTAAAAGATAAAAAAATATTTAAATATAGTCCAGGAATTGTTTTAATTATTTTATTAACGCTTACATTTATTTTAGGTAACAATATGTTAAATATTGTATCTAATTATTTGAAGGATATAACTATTACTGGTACATTTCTAATTTTAGTGTATATATATTTTTTTCAGCTAATAGTAGAAGTTTTAAAAAATTTAGTTTTATATTGTAAAGATAGGGTGAAAACTAAACGAAATTTTAACTCTAAAGATATATTTAATTTTAAATTTTTATTATTGAATTTCGGTGTATTTTTAATTATTTGTTTAGTTGTTTTAGGATGTCCATTATTTGGAGCATTTTTTAGTGGAATAAAGATTTTGTTTATAGTATTAATGGTTTTGTTATTAAGTGGAATTTATTTAATTTATACCGTTGAATTTTTAAATATGATTGAGTACAATTTTAGAAAATATGACTATAAGAGTTTTAAAAATAAGAGGGATGAATTCTTAATTTTAATATTGATTAATGGATTAATTATAATTATAACAAGTATTATGTTTAAATTTTTCCTTATTTTGATGCCGATAATGACCTTTATAATTTTGTTATTATCAAATTTTATACTTTGTGTAGTAAATGTTAAATATATGGAGGAAAAATTTTAATACTGATTATCTATGGAGGTATATATGAAGAAAGATATTAAATTAATTTGCTTAGATTTAGATGGGACTACTCTTAAAGATGTTTCAAATATTTCAGAAGAGAATATACGTCATATACGAAAAGCCTATGATAGTGGTATAAAAATTGCTTTAACAACAGGGAGAATATTTGTACATGCAGTATATTTTTCAAAGATATTAAACATACCTGCATACGTTATAAGTAATAATGGAACTTATGTTTATGATATGGAAAAAGACATGAAAATTTATTCTAGCATTCTAGGTGTAGAGAATTTAGACAAAATACACAAATTTGTAAATGAAAAAGATTTTCAAGTACATTATTCTACAATTGATACTATTTATTCAAATATTGCTGTAGAAGATTATCATGATGAGCATCTTAAGGGAGAATATGCGTTTAAAGAAGTTGTAGTTAATGATGATGATATGTGGAAAGAAATTTTTAAAAATTATGGAAATGATATAACTAAAGTGGTTATATCAAGTGAAAAAATGGATAAGCTCAAAGAGTTAATAACTAAAGTTAAAAGGGTAGGAGAGTTTGAGATAGAATATTCTTGGATAAATACTCTAGAAATTCTCAAGAAGGGAGAGGGAAAAGGTACTGGAGTTAGAAACCTTAGAAATTATTTAGGAATAGAGAAAGAACATGTAATGTGTATAGGAGACAGTGAAAATGATATGTCTATGTTTAAAGAATGTGGATATAAAGTTGCTATGGGTAATGGGATAGATAAATTAAAACAAGAAGCAGATTTTGTAACTTTGGATGTTTCTCAAGATGGGGTTTCTTATGCAATAAAAAAATTATTAGAATCATGTTAGTAAGTTTTTGTAAAAAATGATACTTTTTTTGTGTGCGGTTTAACTTTATTTATAAAATTCAATTATGTATAATAAATGTGACATGGTAAAAATTGGGATTTAGGGGGGTAACTATGTTACATATACTTAATACGTTAGAAAGAGAATTTTCAAAAAAGTTTATTGAGTTTCTAAATTTTGGGATTGCAAGCATTGAAAATGATTATTTTTTACGTACGCTAGATGTTAATAATGTTGATCTTTATGATGATAGAGATCAAATAAATTTTAATGAACATAATTTGGAATTTGAAGATAGAATTTTTAGATTCTTTGAAGATATGTTTAAGCTTAATGGTAATTCAGTGTTTGTTGGGAATTTTAATATTAATACTATTGATAATATGAAGATTTTATATATGTTAAGAAATCTTGATTATAAAGATTCTATAAAATTCATAAATATTTTGCGTTCACATGTGAGAGATGAAGAGGTTTATAAGATTACGGACTTTGAGGTATTTAAAGCATTCTTAAGATTATATACAAGAGAAATTCATTTCCCACATTTTTATTTTAATAAGATAGATATTATGGTATGTACTCATTATGATTTATCAACTTTGATGTTTTTCAAAGATGAAAATAAAATACATACATATATGCAACTTGCAAAAGTTAATGATATGTATTTAAGAGAGCAAGAGTCTAAAATAAATGTAAAACCTCTTGTGGAAATTTATTAATAAGAGCACCTTTAATAGGTGCTCTTATTTTGTTTTTAACTCCTTGCAATTTCTATTTAATGAGGATAAAATAAGAAATGATTTTAATTCATACTAAAAAGGTATAGATTATTAAATTTTGAAAATTAGGAGAGTTCATTCTATGAATTTATTAGATATAAAAAATTTGACTGTGAGTGTAAATGAAAAGAAGGTTTTAAATAATGTAAATCTTACTGTAAACAAAGGAGAAGTACATATTATTCTTGGACCAAACGGAAGTGGTAAGTCTTCGCTTTCTATGAGTATTATGGGAAATCCAAAATATAAAGTTGAAGGGGGAGACATTTTTTTCGATGGTGAAAGAATAAATGATTTAACCCCAGATGAAAGAGCTAAGAGAAAAATGTTTTTATGCTTTCAACAAGTTGAAGAAATTGAAGGATTAACTTACAAAGATTATTTAAGAGAACTTAAAACAAAAGTTAAAAATGAAAGACCTGATTTAGCTTTTAATATAACGTTAGGAAAAAAGTTTGAAGAGGTTGGTCTTAATGAGTCTCATATGATGAGATATTTAAATGAAGGATTTTCTGGAGGAGAAAAGAAGAAGAGTGAACTTTTACAAATGAAGTTCTTAGATCCAAAATTAATTATCTTAGATGAGATTGATTCTGGACTTGATATTGATGCTATAAGATCTGTTTGTTCTTCTCTTAAAGAGCTTTTAGATGAGGAGAAAGCTGTTATTATAATTACTCATAGAGAAGAAGTAATAAGAGAGCTTAATGTTACTCATGTTCATGTTTTAAGAAATGGTGAGCATATTAAAACTGGTGATATTGAATTGTTTAATGAAATAAACAAAAATGGATATTCAGAGATTTTAAAGGGGAATGAATAAAAATGAGAATAGATGATATCGATAGGAGTCGTTATGACTTTAAACAAGAAAATTATGAGGAGTTTATAAGTAGCAAAGGATTATCTCCTGAAATTATTTTAGAGATTTCAAAACAAAAAGATGAGCCTCAGTGGATGATAGATTTTAGATTAAAGTCTCTTGAGATTTATAATAATACTCCACTTCCTGTTTGGGGTCCTAATATTAATGAGTTAAATATTGAAAACATTGTTTCTTATGTTAAACCAAAAAGTAGTTTTTCAGATGATTGGGAAAGCACTCCTGAATATATAAAAGATACTTTCGATAAGCTTGGAATATTAGATGCAGAAAAGCAAAGCTTAGCTGGTGTTGAGGCTCAATATGATTCTGAGGTTGTTTATCATAATGTTCGAGAGGATTTAAAAGCTCAAGGTGTTATATACATGCACATGGAACTCGCCTTAAAAGAGCATGAAGAACTTGTTAAAGAATATTTTATGAAGCTTGTTCCACCAACTGATCATAAGTTTGCGGCACTTCATGGAGCTGTTTGGTCTGGAGGATCATTTATTTATATACCAAAAGGAGTTAGGGTTGAGATTCCTCTTCAATCTTATTTTAGATTAAACGCTAAAGGCGCTGGACAATTTGAGCATACTTTAATTGTTGTTGATGAGGGAGCTTATTTAAGTTTTATCGAGGGATGTTCTGCCCCAAAACATAATGTTTACAATTTACATGCTGGATGTGTTGAGTTATTTGTAAAAGAAAATGCAACTCTTAGATATTCAACAATTGAAAATTGGTCAAAGAATATGTTTAATTTAAACACTAAGCGTTCTATGGTTGAGAAAAATGGAAGAATAGAATGGGTGTCAGGTTCTTTTGGATCAAAAGTTTCTATGCTTTATCCAATGAGTATTTTAAGAGGGGAAAATGCAACTTGTGATTTTTTAGGAATTTCTGTTGCGGCAGAATGTCAGCATTTAGCTAATGGAGCTAAAGTTAATCACGCTGCACCAACCACATATTCAAATATTTGTTCTAAATCAAT
>JAGHEJ010000007.1 GCA_017889345.1 Clostridiales bacterium
CAGTTTTGAAGACTGGCGAGCCCACCAGAACTCATCTATTCTCATAACAACTTGATTATAAAATATTATTCAAATAATGTCAAATAAAATAATCATAGAGAGGGTTTTTTGATTAAATGAATATAAAATTTATTCAGAACAATAAATTTAAATCCAATAGTATAAGTTTAAATATACCAATTGACTTAGACGAAAAGATTACTGATTTAAATTTGTTAAGTGAAATGATTAAAATAGGATCTAAAAAATATGATTCTTTTAAAAAATTATATGGTAAACTTCAAGAAATGTATGGGACGTATTTTAATTGTTATGTAAATAAATGTGGAGAGGTTGCAATCCTTACTATATATTTAGAATTTTTAAAAGATGAGTATATAAATGAAGATATTTCTTTATGGGATGATGTGATCGAATTTCTTCACGAAATATTTTTCAATGTATTAGAAGAGAACGGTTGTTTTAAGGAAGAATTTTTAAATATTGAAAAAGAGAATTTAAGGAAAAATATTTTGAGTCTTGTAGATTCTAAAAATTATTATGCTTATGTTAAATGTGAGCAAATGGCAACAAAAAACGAGCCATATTCAAATTACATATCTGGAGATATTAATCGCTTATATAAAATTAACGGAAAAATTTTGTATGAATTTTATGAGAAAATTAAAAAATCTCCGTATTATTTTTTGATTACAGGAAATTGTAATGAAGATAAGATAACGAAAATTTTAAGACAAAAATTCGGAGAATCTTTGGATAAAAAATTTACAACAGATAATAACAAATTTATCAAAACAGAATTCGAAGAAGATTTTGAAAGATTTGATGTAACTCAAACGAAATTAGTTATTAGTTTTAAAACTCCAATTACAATTTTTGATGGAGATTTTTATGCGTTTTTTGTATTTAACAAAATTCTTGGAAGTGGATATTCAAAACTTTATAGAGAAGTTAGACAAAAGAAAAGTCTTGTTTATTATATAAACTCTTATTATGAAAAATTTAAAGGAATGCTTTCAATTGAATGTGGTATTGATGACAAAAATTTTGATATTACAAAAGATATTATATTGAAGGAAATTGAAAATATTGGAAATGGAAACTTAGATGAGGAAGATATAGTTAATGTTAAGAAAAGCATTTCAAGACAACTTATATCTATAAAAGATAAAATTTTATCAATTCATTCTTTTATAACTCCTCTTTATATTTTTGAGAAAGAGTTTGAAATCGAAAAAATTCTCGAGAAGATTAATGAAGTTGATAAAGAGAGAATTGTAAATGCAGCAAAACAAATTATAAAATCGGCAATGTTTTCGGTAAGACCACTTGAGGGGGTATAAATATGAAAATTTTTAAGAGCAATGAGCTTGGAGAAAGCATTAAAAGTTTTGAAGTTAATGGGCTTCAAGTTTATTTAATGGAGAAGAAACAATTTTCAGATATCTCAGCATCTTTTGTTGTAAATTATGGATCAAATGATATTTCATTTAAATATGAAGGTGAAAAAGATTTTAAGCAATATCCACTAGGTATCGCTCATTTTTTAGAACACAAAATGTTTGATGGAAATGGAAAAGATGAGGTATTTAAAAATTTTTCAGAAATTGGTGCAGATGTAAATGCCTATACTTCATCAAATGTTACGAATTATTATTTCAGCACAGTTGATAATTTTAAACAAGGGATGAAATATCTTAGTGATATGATTTATGGACTTTATTTAACAGAAGAAAGTGTTGAAAGTGAAAAATTAATTATTGATCAAGAACTAAGAATGTATGATGATGATCCATATAACAAAGTTTACAGAAATCTTTTGATGACAATGTATGATAATCATCCAATTAGAAATGACATTGGAGGAGATGTAAATACAATAAATCAAATTAAAAAAGAACATCTAGAAGATTGTTACAACAATTTCTATACAAATAATAATATGTTTTTAGTTTTGGTTGGAAATATTGATGCAGAAGAAGTTAAAGAAATTCTTCAAGAATGTATTGTACATAAAATTGGAAAGACGGTTATTCGTGAAAAATTTGATGGATTTGAAAAAGTTAGTAAACATTATGTAGAAGAGAAAATGGATATGAAAGTTCCAACAAATATAATTGGATTTAAGGATACAAATAGTTCAAGGGATTATATAAAGAAACTTATTATTTTTGAAATGATTCACAGAATGTATTTTAGAGCAACATCAACTTTTTATGAGAAAATTTATAAAGATGAGATTATTGATGGAAGTTATTCAACAGAGTATATAAATGAAGTTGATTATGGACATTATTTAATTTCAAGTGATGGAGAAAATTTTTCAAAGTTCCCAGAGTATTTGTTTGATTTTTATTCTACATATGATTTCTCAAAAGATGAAGAAACTTTTGAGAGAATTAAGAAGTCAATGTATGGAAACTATGTAAATATTTTTAATAGCATCGATGGAATTTCCCATCTTATGGTTAAACTCACAAAAAACAAATCAAATTTATTTGAGTACTTTGATGTTTTGAAAAGAATAACTCTTGAAGATATTGTAACTGAATTTAAAAGTATTTTTAGAGAAGAGAACATGGTTTATTCGAAAATATTTTGATAAAAAGCCAAACTTTATTATAAGTTTGGTTTTCCATTTTTCTGGAAAAATTTTCAAAAATGTTCTAGAATATAGAGGGTTTCATTTTATAAATTAAGAATATATAATTGATTAATAATTACAGTAGGAAATGGGGAAATATTTTGCAATTCAATCACTTTTCAGTAATGCTAAACGAATGTATTGACGCACTTAATATAAAACAAAATGGAATTTATGTTGATTGTACACTTGGAGGTGGAGGACATTCAGGAGAAATTTTGAAACATTTAAGTAATGATGGACGATTAATATCTATAGATCAAGATAAATATGCAATTGATTATTGTAAAGAAAAGTTTAAAGATAAACAAAACATAACTTTTGTAAGAGATAATTTTAAAAATTTAGACCTTATACTTGAGGAGTTAAATGTACAAAAAGTAGACGGCATTCTCATGGATTTAGGAATTTCATCTTATCAAATTGATACAGATGAAAGAGGATTTAGCTATATGCGAAATGGTCAGCTAGATATGAGAATGGATACTTCACAAGATTTAACAGCAAAATACATAGTTAACAATTATGATGAACAAAGATTGAGCTATATATTTAAAGTTTATGGAGAGGAAAAATTCCATAGAAAAATTGCAAACAAAATTGTAAATACAAGAAGAGAAAAACCAATCGATACAACTTTTGATTTAGTTAAATTAATCGATGAGGTTATTCCTAGATATCAAAATAAAAAGGGAGGACATTCATCTAAAAAAGTTTTTCAAGCTTTACGAATTGAGGTTAATGAGGAACTTGATATTCTTGAAAATTCTATAAAAAATGCAATAAATAGATTAAATATTGGAGGACGTATTGAGATAATAACGTTTCATTCATTAGAAGATAGAATTGTAAAAAATATATTTAACTATTTAGCTCTTGAATGTATTTGTCCAAAAGAATTTCCAATTTGCAAATGCGATAAACAAAAAGAGATTAAAGTCATAAACAAAAAACCAATTTTACCATCTTCATTGGAATTAAATCAAAATTCTCGTTCTGCATCAGCCAAATTAAGAATAGCTGAGAAAATTATTTAAAGAAAAAATATTAATAAGTAATAAATTACTTGGAGAGTTAGTATAATATGGATAAAAACAAAAAAACTATTGACAATTTAGAAGAGTCAGAGGTGATGCAACTAAAGAAACGTTCAATTGATATTTACGCTAGACGTAGTTTTTTCTATATTTTCATTTGCTTTATAATCTGTGCAACATTACTTATTTTTAGTAGTTCCTCTGTTTACAAGAAGCAAAGAGAGGTAACAGAATTAAAAAGCAAAATTGGTAAAGCTACCCAAGAATTAGAAAGTTTGCAACTAGAAATTTTAACTTTAAAGGGTTTTGATAAGGTTATGGAATACGCAGAACATTTAAATATGAATCCACCAAAACTTGGAGAGGCAATTTTTGTTAATTTAGGGAAAGACAATTTTGGTGAGGAAAAGATAGAAGAGCCTGATAAACCAATTCTTCTTAAGATATATGACAAAATAGTTAATCGTAATAAAAACTAGTATAGTTGTGTTACTTTCGTTAAGGAGTGTGTGATGAAACAAAAATTTACTGATAAGTTTTTAACTAAGAAAAGAGCACTCGTAACTATGTTTATATTTTATTTTCTGATAATAGTTATTGTGGCAAATCTTTTTCGAGTCATGATTATAAAAGGAGAAGAGTATTATGCGATTGCAGAGGATCAATGGACTAGTTCAGTAAAAATTCAGGCAAGAAGAGGAAGTATTTTAGATAGAAATCTTAAAGAATTGGCAGTGAGTGCCAACGTTTATAGGGTTGACTTAGATCTTAAAACAATCAGAGAATATC
>JAGHEJ010000082.1 GCA_017889345.1 Clostridiales bacterium
GCTCCTTGAGAGATCATTGCATCTGCAACTTTTTTAAATCCTGCAATGTTTGCTCCAGCAAGGAAATTTTTATCAAGAGAAAATTCTTTTGAAGTTTCATAACAAACTTTAAAAATATTTATCATGATTTCTTTAAGTTTCTTGTCAACTTCCTCAAATGTCCAAGAATATCTCATAGAGTTTTGAGACATTTCAAGACCAGATACCGCAACTCCTCCAGCATTAGCTGCTTTTGATGGACCATATAAAATTCCATTTTCTAAAAATATTTTTATAGCTTCAGGGGTTGAAGACATATTTGATCCTTCAGATACGCAGAAGCATCCATTTTTGCGTAAAAGTTTTGCAGATTCTTCATTTATTTCGTTTTGTGTTGCACATGGAAGAGCAATATCGCATTTTTCTTCCCAAATTTTTGTGTATCCTTCAACGTATTTTGCGTTTTTATCGTACTCTAAGTAATCTTTGATTCTTCTTTTTTCAACTTCTTTAAGCTGTTTTATTATAGAGAGATTAATTCCGTTTTCATTGTAAATATATCCATTTGAATCGCTCATTGTTATAACAGTTGCTCCAAGCTCTATTGCTTTCTCAGCTGCATAAATTGCAACATTTCCAGAACCAGATATAGATACTTTAGAATTTTTAAATGATTTTCCGTATGTTTTAATCATTTCTTCTGTAAAGTAACATAAACCATAACCAGTTGCCTCAGTTCTAACAAGACTTCCACCAAAAGGAATTCCTTTTCCAGTTAAAACTCCAGTAAAATCATTTCTAAGTTTTTTGTACTGACCAAATAAATATCCAACTTCTTTTCCGGAAACTCCAATATCTCCTGCAGGAACATCAATGTTTTCTCCAATATATTTGTATAATTCATTCATGAATGATTGGCAGAATCTCATTATTTCTCCATCGGATTTTCCTTTAGGATCAAAGTCAGATCCACCTTTTCCTCCTCCCATAGGAAGAGTTGTTAGAGAGTTTTTAAATATTTGTTCAAATCCTAAGAATTTTACAATAGAAGAGTATACAGTTGGATGGAAACGAAGTCCTCCTTTGTATGGTCCTATTGCGTTATTAAATTGAACTCTAAAACCTCTATTTATTTGAGTTTTTCCATTATCGTCAACCCAGGAGACTCTAAATTGAATAAATCTATCAGGTTCAATAATTCTTTCAAGAATGTTATGTTCAATATATTTTGGATATTTTAAAAGTATAGGATGAAGAGTTGATAATACTTCGTATACTGCTTGATGAAATTCGGGTTCTGAAGGATTTTTATCTACAACTTTTTTATAAACAGATTCGATATAATCTTTAACATTACTCATAAAATTACTCTCCTTAAAAATTATAGTTTATTTGAGAAATATCCATTACTTATTAAATTAAGCTTTATGGATTTTATTATGGCTAAGTAAAGTGCTGTAGTATCAAATCTTGCATCGTGAAAATAAGAATCTTCACTATTAAACAATTTTTTTGTTGATTCTAATATATTTTCTTCAGAAATTTTAAGATAAGTTAAAAGTTCTGAGAGTTTTGGTGCTTTAATAGAGCCAAGAGAATTTTTAAGTTTTAAAATGTTTTTGAAGTAGTTCATTGAACAAAATAAATTTTTCGGTTCAAAATCTATTCCAAGTCTTTCAAATTCTTTACGAAGAAAGCTAACGTCAAAATTTACATTGTGTCCAATTATAAAATCACTTTCCATAAGATCTTTTTTAAATAATTTATAGAGATCTTTAAATGTTAAATTTCCACTTAGGGTTTTTAATGTTTCAGCATTAAATCCATGAACTTCGTAAGCACTTTCTGCTACATAATCTACTGTAAAAAAGAAATTTTTAGCTCTAACTTTCTCTAAAGGAGAGGAAGGAGAGGTGTTGTAAACTATGTAGGTAAGCTGACAAATTTGTCCTGGAGATTTATTGTTTGTTTCAGTATCTAAAAATACAAGTTTCATTATTTGTTTATCCTTTTAAATAAAAATTCTAACATATCAAGACAGAGATTAAGAGTTTGATTATCCTTATCAAGAAGAGGATTAAACTCAACAAAATCCATTGAAACAATATTAATTGAAGATAAAAGTTTATCAAAGAAACTTTTCATTTCATCTATATATAAACCATTTTTAACAGGGGTACCAGTTCCAGGCACATGAGTTTCATCAAATGCGTCTATATCAAAAGATAAATGGAAATTTTTAATTTTGTTTTTTTCCACGTATTTTTTAAGAGTAGAAATCATTAAATCGTGATTTAGCAAGTTGAAAGAATTAGTGTCGTATATGTGCATTTCGTTTTTTATTATAAAATCTTTCTCCCCTTTATCTAGGGAACGTATTCCAAATAAGAATACATTTTTAGGATTAATCTTTCTTTTAAATAGAGAAGTAAGTTTAGGATGTCCTTCTCCAAGGGAACATGCAAGAGGCATACCGTGAGCATTTTGTGAAGGAGAAGTAGATGGAGTATTTAAATCTCCGTGGGCATCAACCCAAATTACTCCTGTATCTTCAAAAAAGTTTGAAAATCCAGAAAGAGATCCAATTGATAAAGAATGATCTCCTCCTAAAATTAATGGAAAATTATTTTCAGAATAGCTCTTATAAACTTCATCAGATAAAAGTTTAACTGATGTAAGAATTTCATCAAAATATTTTATTTGTTTATTTTCCTTAAATTTATCCGTATGGTTGTAGTTAACTGGTATATCTATTATTTTGTTTATTTTATGGTTACAATTCTCAAGAATAGATTCTAAGTTGTTTTCAAGAAGAACTTTTGGACCAAATTCAACTCCTTTTCTATCACATCCATAAAATGTAGCCATGTTTATTATATCTAATTTCATCTCAAGTAAAGATCCTCCAAAATTATTAAAATTAAGAGTATTTGGTATAAAATCATAGGAAATTTGTAAATATAATACATATTTTTATATTTAGTTAATTTAAAATAATCTAATTATAACAAAAATTATTTGTATAAGAAAGGAGAAAATTCAAAATGAATAAAGGAAATAGTTATCAAAAAATAACAAAACCAATTTTAGTGTTTTGTATAATTTTAATATTGTTTATTCTTGTGAGTTGTTCTAAAAAAAGTAACGAAGTTAACTTAAATGTAAATAAAACAACTGTAAGTGAAAAAACATTATCAGATAAATCTTCTTCCAATTTATCTAAAGGAAAGAAAGGAATAAAGGAATCAGAAGGAGTAATAAATTCTAATGATTTTCAAACAATTGAATATGAAGAAACTCAAAATAAAAATATTCTAAGGGATTTGTCTAATATTAAAAATACATATTATGGGAAATATGATTTTGATGGAGAAGATGTTTTAGGAAATTTTGAGGTTACGAGAAATTCAATAGTGTTTACTCCAGATAATGGATACTCAAAGGAGGTTATACATTTTTCAGGAATAAGAAATATTGATAGGATTGAGTATCCAAATGGAAAAGTTGATCTTCATCTTCAATACGATGGATATGAAAAAGTAATTAGAAATGTTAGTGATGAAATGTTTAGCGACGTTTTACTTTATACAACTAAATAGAAAATAAGTTTATGAAGTCAATTATTAATTTTGGCTTCATATTTTTTTAAATTAATTTAAAGATAGAAAAGATTTTTAAATTTTCCAAATGTATGAAAAGCATCCATTTTTACCACAATAAATACAAAACTTGATACGGAAGGAAAATAATTATGAAATTTTTAAAATTTAGGTATGCTCTTATTCCAATTGTTGTTTTGGTTTTTTCATCGATAATACAAGTTCCAATAATTAATTTTGTAAAGGCAGAGTCTTCAAGATATATGCTTACAAGTTATAGGCAAGATGTTAAAAAAGATATTTTAAAAGCTGTTGAGGTTAAGGTTAAAACAAAACTAAAGGATTCTTTAAAGCCTGAAGTGTTAAAAGAGCTTAGAGCAGAATTATTAGATGAGGTTATGGATAATCTCAAAAGTGATTTAACAAGAGAAATTAGAGAATCTAGGAGATGGGTAAATACTCCTTCAATTAATAAAGAGTTTAAAAGATAGGAGAAATATTATGAATGATGTAAAAAATAATGATGTAAATGGTAAAAAGAAATTGTTGAAAAGCGAGTGGGTAAATTTTATAGGAGTGTCTATTGTATCTTTATTAATAGCAATTATTGCAATAAACAATAACATTGAAAGAGAAAAGCAGAAAATATTTAGTAGTATGAAATCTCAAGTAAAAGTTGAGGTTGAGAAGGAATTATATAATGAACTTTATAAAAAATTTGAAGAAAGTGTAAGGGAAGATTTAAGAAAAGAGTATAAAGATTTTGTAAAACTTGAGCTTAAGAAAAGTTTAAGAGATGATACTTTTAGAACTTTAAAGCATCAAATTGAAAATGAAGGTGTGGATCTTTCTTATGAGTTATTTGAATCTCTTGAGTATAAACAAAATGGTGAAAACATTCATCACTGTGAAGTTGTTGTAAATAACTTAGATAAAATTTTTAATGAGGAACTTGAAGGCCTTTTCAAGCAAATTTTTGGAAATGAAGAAGATAAAAAAGGAGTTCTTTTGGTATTTTCTAAGGAACCAGAAGAGAGAGGATATAGACCAGAATTTAGACTTGAAAGAGGACTTAATGATCAAATATTAATAATAGAAGACAGTGGAGAAAATGACTTTTCAAATATGAATTTAGTTTCTTAGGAGTTTTAGGAGGAAGAAATAGAAATGAAAAAGGGAAAAGTAATAACATTTTCAGTAATTGGCTCAGTTATTTGCTCTATATTATGTTTTGGATGTTTAACTTCAAATAAAAGTGTAGATGTAGTTCAAGTAAATATGGAGGAGTATAACGCAAGACTTAAAGATGAGCAACAACAAAGTTTAGAAATTGAAGATTATTGGAATAATACTTCTATGAATGAAATCAGGACTTCCATTCTTGGATATGTAAACGATATGATGAACTCAACTCTTGTAAAACTTGAGGATTTTAAGAAAGAGGAGAATGAACCTAAAATTAAACTTTATGAAGGTGAAGTTAAAAGATTAAAATTAATACTTAAAAATGTAAAATCAGCAGAAACAAAAGAGGATCTCAGAAAAGCGATCCAAGTTAGTCATAAACAATGTTTATAAGAAAGGAAAATAAACTATGAAAAAATTTTTAAAAGTTTTATCCATATCTTTTATATTAATTTTATTTGCATCATATGTACCTGCATTTAGTTGTGAGTGTGAAGCTTTTAAAATTGAAAATAAAGCTGAGTGTACACCACTTATTAAATTAAATGATGATTCATCAAAAACTTTTGATGAGATTTTAAAATCTCTTGAAGATAAAAATGTTGATGAAATTAAAAAAGATGTAATTTCCCATTTGGAAAAAATGATAGAGGAACTTAATAAAGAAATTAAAGAATTTAAAGAAGCTTATGAAATGGAAAAATTAGAAATGAGTGAGAGAAAGGTAAGAAGATTTCAAAAGATAATTGATAAAATTCAAGAGATAGAAGATAAAGAGGAGCTTAGAGAATTTTTACATAAAAAACTCATTCATAATAAAAAAGGACACAAAAGTTCTCATAAACACAATTAACAAAGCAGTGAAAAATTTTCTCTGCTTTGTTTTTATTTAACAATATTATGTTTAAAATCTAACAAAGTTGTAAAAAGAGTTAAAATTTTGTATAATGTTTACATAAATATTTTTTTATAGAAAGAAGGGCTTAGTAATGAAAAGTTTAAGGAGAATTTTAATTGGTTCTGCGTCTTTGATTTTTGCAGCAGTGGTGTTAATGCAATGTACATCTCAAGAATCAAATCAAGATAAAACGCAAAATGTTTCAGGGAATGAGTCTTCTTATGTAAACTTATACGATGGACGAGCTGCTTTTCCAGACTCAGTACATAAGTCTTGGCAAGATGGAAGCTTAGAAGATGTAAGAAAAAGTGTACTAACTTATATTGATGGAATGATTGATGGAGTTGAAAGTGAAATATTAAAATATGAAGAAGATAAAGATACAGAGAAGTTAAATACAGCTAAGGAGAAACTTCAAAGAGTTAAGGATCTTAAAATGAAAATTGAAGAAGTAAAAGATAAAACTGAACTTAGAAACCTTATGCATCAAGAGTTTAGATTTGGAGACTATAAAGATAAATTTGGGTCAGGTAAATAATGGAGCTTTATGAAGTTTTAGGGTGGCTTAATGTTTGGGTATATGTATTTTTAACAATTAAAGCTCCCCTTAAGATTTTAAATAAAAGACTTAAGAATAAAAGTTTGATGAAGATAAATTCATTTCTTACAAGATATCATAAATATTTGGGAATATTTATGATTATTATAGCACTTGCTCATGCTTATGTTTTAGGATATTTATTTAGGTTTAATTCAGGAACTCTTGTTTTAATAGGAGTTATAATTACATCTATTTTGGGAGTCTTAATCAGAATAACTAGAAATAAATTAGTTTTAACTCTTCATAGACTTTTATCAATAGTTGTTTTACTTCTCATGATTAATCATATATATTTACCGTTCACGTTTAAAATCTCTTAAAATGGATATTTTAAATATTATTTTTAAGCTGAGATATTTAAAGAAAACTGATACTTTATAAATTTAGATAATATCTAATTTTATAAATTAATAGTATCAGTTTTCTATTTTTTATTTTAAATAACTAGGTATACTGGAATTGCCATTTTTAATATAGTTTAGGAAGATTTTTAAATAAATTTCTTTCGTTTTCTCTTAGAACATGAGTATATGTTTGAAGTGTAAAAGCAATATTTGTATGACCTAATCTTTTTGATAATACTTTATGGTTAATATTATTGTTAAGTAAAAATGTTGCATGAATATGTCTTAAATCATGAAATCTTATATGACGTATATTATTTTCATTTAAAAATGTTTTAAATGATGTAGTTAAATTTGTTGGACATAAAGGTTTATTATAATTTTTTTCATTTGGAAATATATATTTTGATTTTTTATTTTTGTATCTTAATTTTAGTATATTTAGACTATTTTCAAGTAAAAAGATTTCTCTTATACCTGCTTTTGTTTTAGGAGCATTAAAACCTAAAAAATTAGTACTCCGTACATAAATTTTATTTACCAATATAGTTTCTTTTTCAAAATTAACACAATCCCAAGTTAGAGCTAATAATTCGCCACGCCTTAATCCTGTTTCTAATGCTAAACATACTATATCAAAGTACTTGAAATTTTTTAGTATAGGTAGATATTTTTTGACTTCTGCTTCACTCCAAATTTGACTTACTTTACTGGTACTTTTAATAAATTTTGGCATATTTTCAGTAATATTTTCTTTTACTAAATTATTTTTTAGTGCAAAGGAAAATATAGATTTTAAAATACTTAATAAGTGTTTTTTATAATTATATGATAATGAAATAAAAAAATCATCATAGATAAAATCAATAATATCTTTATTAGTTATTTGATTTATTAATTCATTTGTTTTTTTAAAATGTAATTCAATTGTTTTAAAACGTACTTTATAAATATTAAGAGTTGTTTGTCTTATACCTCTATTTTTACAATCTTGTAAATACATTAATGCAACTTCTTTAAAAGTTTTTGTATCATTTTTATTTTTCGTTTTTTCATTTTCAAAGGCAGATGCCTCTTCTATACAAGCTTTTTTGGTTTTAAAACCACATTTTCTTTTGTATTTTTTCTTTCCATTCTCGTCCTGTCCAATATATACACAATATTCCCAGTTTTTGTCACCTTTCTTTTTTATAACCATAACCATATCCTCCTTCAATGGACTAGTGTACCCGTACTTCCCCAAATATATATATATTAATTTTAATACTTTGTTCATGATTTGTTAATACAAAATTTAAAATATAACATGTTAATAAGTTTTGTGGAAAATATGTGTATAACTTTAGATTTTTGATATAAGTGAAGGTTGGATATATAAAAAAGTGAAGGTTGAATGTATAAAAAAGTGAAGGTTCTAAACAGAGTATATATACTAAATAATAAATATAACAACATGAAGTAATTTTGTTGTAGTTGAAATTATTTTTAAAATTGGGATAAATTGACAAACAAAAAGTAAGCAAATACAATTTAGGAAATTAAGTTTATAGAGGTGTAACTAATGGCAATAAAAAAAGATAGTATAAAAATAGTTGTAGATAAATTAAATAGTTACGCAGCATTACAAAAAAATATAGAATACTTAGATAAAAAAATTAAAATAATTGATCATGAACTAACAAAAGTTAAAATTAGTAGATTTGAAGAAAGAAGAGGAGGAGGAAATGAATACAGAATTGAAAAACTATTAGATAAGAAATCTCAATTGACTAATAAATTAAATGATTTGAAATTAGAGAAAAAATTTATCGTGGAAGCAGTGAATTCACTCGATGGAATTGAACGAGAAATTATAGTGGATTTTTATTTTAAAAATTTAAATATATCGCAAATTGCTAAAAAATTTCTATATTCTGAAACTCATGTAAGAAGACTTAAAAGTAATGCTATTACTGCACTAGAAAAATTTTTGAATTGAATTAAATGTTTAAAAGATGTTTTTTTAATGTTCGTTTTATGTTTTTTTTATGGTTGAAAGATGTTCGTTTTTTTAAATAAAAATGTGTTAAAATGATATTGATTAATAATGTCTACATAAATTTTTCTTAAGTCATATTTTAAAAGACCTTTTTAAGGTCTTTTTTATTTTTTATTAAAAAAGGAGAATAAAATAGTGATAGCAGAATGAATTATACAGAACCTATAAAAAATAAAGATACATTGAAAGAAATGGCAAAATACTTTAAAAATAATAATGATAGAGATTATGTATTGTTTGCTTTAGCTGTTTATTCAGGATTAAGAATAACAGATGTATTAAATCTTAAAGTTAAAGATGTTAAAAATAAAAGTGAGTTTATATTAGTGGAGAAGAAAACAGGTAAGAGAAAAACTTTAAATATTAATCCTAACTTACAAAATATTCTAAAAACATTTATAAAAAACAAAGAGGATAATGAATATTTAATTTCTAGTAGAGATAGTGGAAATAAGCCATTAACAAGAATTAGAGCGTTTCAAATATTACAAGATATTGGAGATAAATTTAATATTAGAATATCTCCACATAGCCTTAGAAAAACATTTGGATATTTTCATTATAAAACAAATAGAGATATTGTATTACTTCAAAAGATATTTAATCATTCACATCCAGAAGTTACTTTTAGATACATTGGTGTTAATTCAGAAACTATGAAAAAATCAATAGATAGTCTGAAATTTTGGTAAACCATTTTATTGATGTTTTTTTGCTTTTTTGGGGACAAATTTAACATATTGATATGATGTTAAATTTAATATTAGTCTATACTTAAATAACTAGAAAAAAAGAGTGTTAGAGAGTGGTTAAGAAATTTAACACAATTCTACAATATGTTAAATAAAAAAGTGTATTAAAGTTTACTTTGATTTGGGTATTGATCAAAATATAAAAACAATATTTAAGACGTGATTATATGTAAATTTAAAAGATATTTAATAACAAAAATTATTTATTTTAAAAGTTAAAACCTTATAAAACCATAGTTTTTATAATATAAGGAAAGTTACTGAATTTATTTTCAGTAGCTTTTTGTTTTGTAGGTGAGGTAGAAAGGGAGGTGTTGAATTTAGCAAGATTAACATTAAAACAACAAAGATTTATAGAAGAATATTTAATTGATTTAAATGCAACACAAGCAGCAATTAGAGCTGGTTATTCTACTCATTCGGCATCTTCTATTGGTAAGGAGAACTTAGATAAAGTAGAGATAAAAAGTGCTATAGAAAAAGCTCTTGCAGAAAGATCAAAGCGAACAGGAATTAATGCAGATAGGATTGTGGAAGAGCTTGCTAAGATAGCTTTTTTAAATCCAACAGATGTTATCAATATAAATGACGCATCAATAAAAGAAGAATCTAAAAAAGAAGATACTGCTGCTATTAGTGCAATTAAGATAAAAACATCTTTTGGAGAAAATGGGGAAATGGTAGAAAGAGAAA
>JAGHEJ010000083.1 GCA_017889345.1 Clostridiales bacterium
ACCGGCTCATAACCGGTTGGTCCGGGGTTCGAGTCCCTGAAGATCCACCATGGGGGTATAGCTCAGTTGGGAGAGCACCTGCCTTGCACGCAGGGGGTCAAGGGTTCGAGTCCCTTTATCTCCACCAGATTTGAATATAAAAGAGGTATGTAGATTTTTACATACCTCTTTTATATTTGTATTATATTTTTAAATTATGGATATAGTAGAGATAAGTATAATTTAAAAGGATAGTAGGTTATGATTAGAATAAAACAATTTATCAAATATGTTTTAAGTTTTTTTAGAAAAACAGATAACGAATTTTTAAAATTATATTTAGATAGTAAGGAAATGTATTATTTCAATAAACTTTTAAAAACAGAAAGAGAACATTCAATTAGGGTTGCTAAAAGATCACTTAAAGTTCTTGATATGTTTGAAATAGAAAAGCATGAAATACATAATGTTGTAAAAATGTGTTTACTTCATGATATTGGTAAAAGTTATTCTAGTATTAATTTGTTTTTTAAACCAATAATTGTTTTAATATCAAAAAATAAAAAATTTAGAAAAATTATATTCTTTCTTAATAAGGACAGGATATTTAAATATTTTAATCATGCAAAATATAGTTCTGATATTTTAAAAACGTTAAATTACTCTTCAGATATAATTGATTCTATAAAATATCATCATTCAAATAGAAATATTATAGATAATAAATATATAAAAATTTTAAAATACTGTGATAGTATTGGGTGAAAATTTTAGGGGTGATTGTTATGGAGAGGTATAAAAAAATTATATCAATACTTATAATTCTATTTTTGATGATAATTATAGGATTAAGATTAAGTACAAATATTATAATTGATATTTCTTGGTTTAAAGAAGTAGGATATTTAAAAGTATATTTTATTAAATTAATGAGTATTTCATTGTTATTTATAAGTTTATTTTTTATATTTTCAATAGTTTATTTTATATATAGTAAGTTATTTTTAAAAAATATAATATCTCATATAAAAATAAAGAATAGAACAATAAATATGAGGTTTATTAACTTAATAGCTATTTTATTAATAGTAATATTAAGTTTGCAATTTTCTATAGATTTATGGGATGATTTTTTATTATTTTTAAATAATGAAAGTTTTAATATGGTAGATCCAATTTTTAATAAGGATATATCATTTTATATTTTCATATTGCCATTTATTAAAATAATTTTATCTAAATTATCTTTAATAATTTATTTTTTGTGTGGAATATCAATAGTCTTTTATTTTTTATGTGAATTTATTATTAGAGAATATTGTGAAGAAGGTATTATAAATTATTTAAAGAGAAATATGTATTTATTCTTAGTTCTATCTTTAATATTTCTTGGAGTTATTTATGTATTTAAAGGATACGATATTTTATATTCAAAAAGAGGAATTGTATTTGGTGCTAGTTATACGGATGTAAATATATCCTTAATATTCTACAAAATAATAGGAGTGTTGTGTATTGCTGTATCTTTAATTTTGATTTTAACTTCATTGAATAAAGTTAAAATAAGATACTCTATTATTGGTGGGATTATATTAATTGGATTTATTTTTTCAGAGAGTGTTGTATCTTTATTTGTGCAAGATTTATTTGTTAAGGCAAATGAGTATGAGTATGAAAAGAAATATATAGATTACAATATTGATTTTACGAGAAGGGCATTTAATATTGATTCAATAAAGGAGAGTACTTTAAATTTAAAAGAGAGTATTGATTTAAATAATATTGAAAAATATAATGAGTTAATGTCTAATTTAAAGATAAATTCTTATGATGCCAATCTTCAATTTTTTAGAGCAACTCAAGTCCTTAGATATTATTATACGTTTCCAGATTTGGATACGGATAGATATGTTTTAGATGGAAAAGATACTCAAGTATTTTTATCAGTAAGAGAACTTGATCAATCAAAAATAGATAATAGTAATTGGCAAAGTAAACATATGTATTATACTCATGGATATGGAGTTGTAATGAATTCTGTTAGTGAGGTAAATAAAGAAGGACAACCAAATTATTTATTAAAGGATTTGCCACAAGAAAATTTAACAAATATTAATTTAGAAAATCCGAGAGTATATTTTGGAGAAAAGACAAAGGATTATGCAATAGTTAATACTAAATATAAAGAGTTTGATTATCCAAGAGGAGATATTAATGAGGAATATAGTTATACGGGAAATGGTGGTATAAAATTAAATCCTTTTATGAGAATTTTATTTGCATTAAAAGAAGGAAATATTAGATTTTTAACATCTTCAGCTATAACAAGTGATTCAAAAATATTAATTAATAGAAATATTTTAGATAGGGTTAAAAAAATTGCGCCATTTATAATGTACGATGAGGATCCTTATCCTGTAATTAATGAGGGAAGATTATTTTGGATAATAGATGGATACACAACAACAAATAAGTTTCCATTTTCAGAACCTTTTATATCCAAAGAATCTTCTTTAAATGGTATAAATTATATAAGAAATTCTATTAAGGTAGTTGTTGATGCTTATAATGGTAATGTAGATTTTTATATTATTGATGAGAATGATCCAATTATAAAAGTTTATGATAAAATTTATAAAGGATTATTTAAGGATTTCTCTTCAATGCCTGAAAATATTAAGGAACATATGAAGTATCCTCAAACAATATTTAATATTCAAAGTGATGTGCTAAAGAAATATCATATAACAGATTCAAGGGTATTCTTTAGTAATGAAGATTTATGGGATATATCTAGAACTAGAAAAACTCCTGATGGAGAGTATATTTTAAATGAAGCTACTTATTTAACATCGGTTTTTCCTAAAAAAAATGAAGAAGAACTTGTATTATTAGAATATTTTAACGCTAGAGATAAGGAAAATATGGTTTCTATGTTCGGTGTTAAAATGGATAAAGATAATTATGGAGAAATGTTTTTATATAAATTTCCACCTCAAGATGTTGTATTTGGTATTAATTTATTTAAAAATAAATATAATCAAGATCCATATATTTCAAAAGAAATTTCACTTTGGGATACTAAAGGATCAAATGTTTTATATGGAGATACTTTAATATTTCCAATAGGAGAATCCTTATTATATTTAGAACCATTATATTTAAAAGCAGATGGTGAAAATAGTATACCTGAACTTAAGAGAATAATTCTTTATTATAATGGAAAAATAGTTATAGGGGAAAATTTGGAAGATGCTTTAAATAAGGTTTTATACGGAGTATCTTCTCAGAATAATAGCGATACAAATATTTTAAATGATAATAGTATTAAGGAAGCTAAAAAAGTATTTGATATGGCCATATCTGCTCAAAGAGAAGGTGATTGGGCAACTTATGGGGAAAATATTAATAAGCTTGGAGAAATATTAAATAGTTTACAAGAGTAATTAGAGGTGTATAATGCAATATGATTTAATTATATTTGGTTTTAATAATTTTTCATTGTTATTGTCATATGAAATGAGCAGATATAATTTAAAAATAGCTGTAGTAGATAAGTCAAGAAATCATAATAAAATTTATTTAAATAAAGACTCTGTTATAATTTATAATGGGGTCTCCTCTTTTAATGGTGGAAAATTTAAAGAAAATAAGTGCTATGAATTTATAAAAGATATATGTGATAAGTTTGATATTAAATATGAATTAATGGATTTTAAATTTATAAGAAATAATAAGGAATTTATTTCAAATGATTGTATACTTATAAATTTAACTAATGTAGAAGATGTTTTATATAACGTTTCCTCTAAAAACAATGTTGATTTTATATTTGATGATGAATTAAAGGACTATAAAAAGGAAAATGATGAGTTTAAGATATGTGGTAATTGTAATGATATTACATCAAATATGATTATAGATACTAGAAATCTTAGAAATTATAAATACATTTTAACAACTTATACATTAGATTTAGACTTTTGTGAGTATTTTAAAGAGTTTCATTATTATAAAAAAAATGATTATGAGGTTATATTTTATAAAAATTTTATAGGGAAATTAAAAATTGATATTATTCATGATATAAATTTAAACGTAAATCATTTTGATATAATTAAAAATTTTATAAGAAGCACTGATGCAAATTCAATAATAGTTAAACAAGTTGAATATTTAAAGTATTCATTGTTTGAAGATGAATCTTTAGAAGATTTTTGTGTTAATAAAAATTATTTAGGATTTAATAGCACCTTTAATTGTGTTTATGGTATAGTTCGTAAATTAAAAGAGAGATTTAATATTGTAAATGAAGTTTCAGATATTAATTATGATAAGTATAATTTGGAAAATATAGATAAAGATATGTTTAATGAAATTATATGTTATTGTAATTTATTGTCTAAGGGAGATATTATTAAGATAGTTAAGAATGGGAATGTAACAAAATTAGAAGAGTTATTATATAGGGTGGATTGTAGATTTAACAATTGTATTGATTGTTATGATAAAATGTGTAATATAATAGTTGAATATACGGGTAACTCAATATATGAAGTTTGCGACGAAAATATTCTTCGAATTAAAAATTTTAATGGAATTTAAGAGGTAGCATTTGTATAATAATTATTTCGATATATATTCTGATTATGAAAGATATTTTTGTATGGACAATGAATATTTTATTTCAGTTATTAAGTTTAAAGGGGATGGTTTTAGGAAGGTTATTCCTATTAAAACAAATATTAAAGTAAAGACATATAAATTACTTGAATGTTCAAAAGCAGTTAGAAGACTTTTTGTTGGAGATAATATTAGGTTTGGTGATATAATATGTAAAAATATTATAAACTCTGGAGCTGATATAATTGCTATAAAAACATATATTTTTAATGTAAAAAATATAGACAATAGTAAAATGGAGGGAATTTAATGTTAGATTTAAAATTTATTTTGCTTAATAAGGAATTTGTAAAGAAAAAGCTTACAAATAGGGGAGAAAAGTTTTCTCTAGATATGATAGATGAAGTTGTAGATTATTACAATAGGAAAAAGGAGCTTATTTTAGAGGTTGAAGAGCTTAAAAAAAGAAGGAATGAAACATCTTCATCTATTCCAGCTCTTAAGAAAAAAGGAGAGAATGTTGAACATTTATTTAGCGAAATGAGGGAAGTGGGGGAAAAAATTAAGACTATAGATGAGGAAATAAATTCCCTTAATGAAAAAATAAATTACATAATGCTTAGAGTTCCTAATCTTCCTCATGATAATGTTCCTGAAGGGGAAAGCGATGAGGATAATGTTGAAGTTAGAAAATGGGGAAATCCTAGAGAATTTAATTTTGAAATAAAACCTCATTGGGATTTATCAAAAGATCTTGATATATTAGATTTTGAGAGAAGTTCAAAAGTTACTGGATCTAGATTTGTATTTTATAAAGGAATGGGAGCAAGGCTTGAAAGGGCTTTAATAAATTATTTCTTAGATAAACATACTTTAGAAAATGGATATGTAGAAATGTTTCCACCATTTTTAGCAAATAGAGATAGTTTTACAGGTACAGGTCAATTACCTAAATTTAAAAATGATGCATTTTCAATAAAAGATAGTGATTATTTTTTAATTCCTACTGCAGAAATTCCTATAACCAATTATTATAGAAATGAAATTTTAACTTTAAATGATGAAAATTCAGTTTATAAATTTGCAGCTTATAGTGCGTGTTTTAGATCAGAAGCAGGATCTGCTGGACGTGACACAAGAGGACTTATAAGACAACATCAATTTAATAAGGTGGAGCTTGTTAAGGTTTGTAAAAATGATAATTCTTATGAGGAATTAGAAAATCTTTTAAATGATGCAGAAGGAATTTTAAAAGATTTAAATTTACCATATAGAGTTGTTAGAGTTTGTAAGGGTGATTTAGGATTTTCTCAAGCCTTTAAATATGATATAGAAGTTTGGATGCCAAGTTATGGAAGATATGTTGAAATATCTAGTTGTAGTAATTTCGAAGATTTCCAAGCTAGAAGATGTAATATAAGATATAAAGAAGGATTAAATGATAAACCAAAGTTTGCTCACACTCTAAATGGATCTGGTCTTGCTGTTGGAAGGACATTTGCAGCTATACTTGAAAATTTTCAACAAGAAGATGGAAGTATTATAATACCTGAAGTTTTAAGAAAATATTTTGGGGGATTAGAGAAATTAGAATTAAATAAATAATATTTGGATTCTATTTTGGAGGATTGTCAAAAGATGAAAAAGAATTCCAGAAATATTTTGATAATTGTAGGTATAGTAATAGTATTTTTGGTTTTAGCTATTACATTTAATTTTAAGGATCTTAAAAAGGATGTGTATACCTATGCAAAGGGAATTGTTACTATAGATAATCAAAATTATAGTAAGCTTTACAATGATGATTTTTCTTATGTAAATTTAAATAAAGATTCTTTAGAGAATATAGCTTTTTTAAACCAAAATAATTATTTTAAGGATAATATTAAAATTTATAGTATTGATAAGGATAAGGTGTTATATATAGATCCTTTTCAAGATTATTATAATACAGAAGAAGTATATATTTATGGTGGAGTTTATGTAAATAATTCTTACTATAATGATTTTTTAAGTACTTTTGATTTAACTAGATATTATAAAGAAATATCAACTCAATCTAATATGGAATCTAAGGAACTTTTATTATTAGAAAATGAAAGTAGGATTATAAAAAGTATAGTATTTAATGAGGGTAATGAGGATAGGGTTTACAATGGAGTAAAACATGACTTGTCTGAGTTCTCTTATGAAATTAAAATTCCTAGTAAGCTTTATAATGACATTTATTTAAAGATAAGATTTTATAGAACTAAGAATAATGATTTAGTTATAAAATTTAACGATAATATATATTACGCAAATGAATTTAAAGATAATAAAGATATTTTTACAAATGCAACTTATTACACCTATAAAGGTGATGATTATGGATACTTATATAACACTTTAAAAGATGAGGAAGATTTAAAAGATTTTGCATTCCATGATTTTATACTTCAAGAAATATCACCAGATTTATATAAAAATTATGTGGAAGATGTATTTAAAATTATAAATAATGAAGTTTTATCATTAAAGGATAAAACCCTTTTAATAAAGGAGATTTTATATTCAAAATATAAACCAACACTTAGGGAGGATTTTCCACTTAGAATAGAGAGAGTTAAGAATTTAAATATAATTAATGATAATAGAAAAACTTATAGAATAAATCATGAGTTTTTATTTGATATATTTAATTATCCTGCTAATTTATATGCTCTTGCTTTTTATGAAGATGATTTACTTTACAATATTCCTGAGAGATATAAGAATGTATATGAGACTTATGTAAATACAATAATTAATGATCCTAATATTGATTATTTAAAGAAAAATGATATGATAGTTGAAATACAAAATGCTCTTGTGGTTGTTGATGAAAATCAATTAAAGAGTATGAGAGAAAAGTATGGAGATATTGAGGTTTTAGAAGAGAGTAATGAGAGAATAAAATATGCTCCTGGATATTATGGATTTTTATATGATGAAATAAAGGATATAAATTCATTAAGAGAGTTTGCTCTTCATAGTGAGATTCTTGATAATATTTCAAGTGAATATTTTAGGGAAATTTATACAAATAAAGTTCAAGAAGTTTTGGATAATAATGAGATAAGTTTAGAAGATAA
Source organism: Clostridiales bacterium (assembly GCA_017889345.1). Taxonomy (GTDB): domain Bacteria; phylum Bacillota; class Clostridia; order Clostridiales; family Clostridiaceae; genus Dwaynesavagella. Next base: position 7,716 of record JAGHEJ010000083.1, read on the forward strand.
ACTTAAAAATATAGTAATACTTCAAAGAGACTTTACTTTGATACTTATTGAAAAAGAGAAATATTATAGGGAGAAATACTCTAAAAATTATTTCGATGAAAGTTATATAACTAAAGTAAAATCATTAGTAGATTAAATTTACAAAAACTATTATATTAATTGAATAAAAATGTTGACATTTGATAATAATATTGATATAATAGCTTTTGTAATCGCGGAGAGATGGTCGAGTGGTTTAAGGCACCGGTCTTGAAAACCGGCGTGCGTTGATAGCGTACCGTGGGTTCGAATCCCACTCTCTCCGCCATTTTTTTAATTAAATATTTTGGAGAAATACTCAAGTGGCTGAAGAGGCGCCCCTGCTAAGGGCGTAGACCGGGAAACCGGTGCGAGGGTTCAAATCCCTCTTTCTCCGCCAAAGAAATGCCTAGTATTAACTAGGTATTTTTTTTTACAAAATTAAAGGAGGGAAAGATTTGAAGTTTAAATTTATTCACTCTAAAAAAGGATATGGGAAAACAAAATATATATTAGATGAGATAAAGAATTTGTTAGATGATAAAATTATTATTTTTGTTCCTAGTCATAATACTTTTATGATTGAAAATAGGCTTATTAATTATTTTGGTGAAGAAATTTTTAAAAGAGTTGAGGTAATGGATTTTAAAAAACTTACGTCAAGGCTTTTAAATAAATATAAAGGAATTAAAGAGAAGAGAATATCAGATGTTGGGAAAAATCTTCTCATAAATTATATCATAAGAAATAATAGGGTTAAGCTTAAATATTTTAATTCAAATAATAAGTTGGATTTTTCAGATGAAATTTTATCTACTTTAATTGATTTTAAAAATTTTAATGTTAAAGATGAAGATATTAATAGAATTTTAAAAGATTTAGATGAAAATACGGAGCTTTATAAAAAGCTTATTGATTTTAAAGAGATTAACTTTTTGTATGAAAACTATTTGAAAGATAAATATTTAGATCCTTTAGATGAAATGATTATTATAAATTCCATTATTAAAAATGATAAGAATATGTTTTTAGGATATAAGTTTTATATAGATGGATTTGAGGTTATAACTTATTATCAATATGAGTTTTTAAAAATAATTTTAGAGAGAGGAAGAGAGGTTAATTTATCCTTAACTCTTGATAAAAATAATGATAATCTCATTTATTCTCACATGAAGGAAATGAAAAATAAGGTTTTAAAAATACTATTTGATAAAAATATTTACGATATAGAGGAGGTTTATATAGAAGATACTCTTAAAGATTGTGAGCTTAAATATTTAGATAATAATTATTTGAATTATAAATTTAAACCTTATGGTAATGAACCTAAAAATATTTTTATTAATAAATGTTTGAATAATTTTTATGAGGTTTATGAAGTTTGTAAAGAAATAAGAAATCTTATTATAACTAGAGGATATAGATATAAAGATATTGGAATTTTGTGTAGGGATATTGATTCATATGAAAATCTTATAAAGGTTGCTTTCGATGAATTTAATATTCCTTATTTTATAGATAAAAAATATGATCTTAAGTCAAATATTTTTGTAATTTTCCTAACCTCAATATTTGAAATATTTAATTATAATTTTTCATATAGCTCTTTATTTAAATACATAAAAAGTGGACTTTTGAATATTTCCTATGAAGATATATTTTTAATTGAAAATTTCTCTCTTGAAAATGGTATAACGGGATATAAATGGAAAAATGATTTTAACAATAATTCAAAGATAAAATACTCAATGAAAAATATTCCTGAAGATGAAGAATATATTTTAGAGAAGATGAACTCCATTAGGAAAATTATTATAAATCCTTTGGTTGATTTATTTAATAAGGTTAGTAAGAAAAATAAGGTTAGCTTCTTTATAAATGAGCTTTATTTATTTTTGAAAGAAAACCTTATTATAGATAAAATGAAATCGTTGTGTGAGAAGTTTAGAAGTGAAGGAGATCTTATTTATTCAAATGAAATACTTCAAACACTAAATAGTATTTTTGAGGTTTTTGATGAAATAAATAATGTGTTTAAAGATGAGGAAATGAGTTTTATTGAGTTTGGAGAAATTTTGATTGATTCTATTAAGAAAATTGAAATCTCTCATGTTCCTATGAGATTAGATGAAATTATTATAGGAGATGTTTCTCGTGTTAGTATTGGAAACTATAAAGCTTTATTTATAATTGGGTGTGTTTCTTCAAGTTTTCCAAAGAGTTATAAGAAGGAAGATCTTTTAAATGATTTGGATAAAAAATATTTGAAAGATAAGGGAATCTCTATATCTAAAACAAATAAGGATAAAAATCTACTTGAAAGATATTTTATATATTCAGTAATAAACATACCAAAAGAGTTTTTATACATAAGTTACCCTATTTCAGATCTTAATGGAATTTCCTTATCTCCTTCTATTATGATTTCAAAAATAAAATCCATATTTAAAAATTTAAATGAAATTACCTCAAGTATAGTTTCAAAAGAATTTAGTTTAAAAGATGTTACCTCAAAGAGAAATACTTTAAATAGTTTAATGATTAATCTTAGAGAGGATTTTCATAAAAGTAAAACCTCTAAGGTTTCTAAAGATGTTTATAATTTTTATAAAAATGAAGAGGAGTATAAATACTCTTTAGAAAAGTTCTTTTTAAATTTATACTCATCAAATCCCTGTGAAAATTTAAATAATTCATTAGTTGAGTATTTGTATAATAATTCAAAGTTTTCAGTTTCAAGTATTGAAACATACTCTAAATGTTCTTTTAAATATTTTTTAGATTATGTAATAAGAGTTAAAAGAAGAAAGGTTTATTCTTTTGAACCTCTTGATTGTGGGAATTTTATGCATTTTCTTATGGAAAATATTTGCAAAGATATAAGTAAAAATTATGATTTTAAAAATACAACAAGAGAGGATATAGAAAAAATTATTGATAATTATTTTGATGAAAATATATTTTGTGAGGGAAATAAAAATTATATTTTGAATTCAAATAATAAGTTCAGGGCTTTTGGAAATAAAATTAAAAAAATAATTTATGATTCTATATTCTTTACATCAAGTCATTTAATTAACTCGGAATTTTTCCATAGATTTTATGAGTTTGAAATAGGGAAAGGAAAATCCCCAATTGAAATTTATTTATCTGAAAATAAGAAGGTTAATTTTTATGGGAAAATAGATAGAATTGATATTTGTAATTTTGAAGGAGAAACTTTTGTTAACATAATTGATTATAAATCAAGTGTTAGAGAAATAGAGTACGGAAAAATTTATCAAAGTTTAAATATTCAAACTATTTCTTACATGAAATATGTTTTAGATTTTTATAGAAACATAAGCGGTGTAAATGCTTTTCCTTGTGGTATATTTTATTTCACTCTTCATAGTCCAAATGTTAAATACAAATTTAATTTTGATTTAGAAAATGAAATTTACAAAAACCATAAGTATGAGGGAATTTTTACAGATGATATAAACAAATTAACTTTAATAGATAAAAATCTTAAAAATAATTCCTCAAATATAATTCCAATTAAGCTTACTAAAGATGGGGAGTTTTCTAAAAATATTTCATTAGATAGAGTTTTAAGTGATGAGGAGTTTAATCTTCTTTTGGAATTTGTACATGAATCTATAAAAAATAAACTAAGAGAAATATTTAGTGGATATATAAACATAAATCCAATACTTTCTACTTGCGAATCTAAAACATGTGAAAATTGCGATTATTTAGGAATATGTAAGTTTTCAAGAAACACCAACCCTTTTGAAATTTTAATGACTTTAAATAAACAATCATTTTTTGAGCTTATAAAGGGGGATTTTTAAATGAAGTGGAGCGAGAACCAAGAAAATGTAATAAATTTAGTTGAAGGAGATCTTCTTGTATCAGCCTCAGCTGGATCTGGTAAAACTGCTGTTTTAGTTGAGAGAATTTTAAATCTTATTTTAAATTATGGTGTTTCTATTGATGAGATTTTAGTTATAACTTTTACAAATGCTGCAGCAACTGAGATGGGAGAAAGAATTTTACAGGCTTTAGAAAGTAGAATAACTGATGATAATAAAGAAAAGATTGAAGAGCAAATATTTTTAATACAAAACTCAAACATACAAACTTTCCACGCTTTTTGTTTAGAAATTATTAAGAATAATTATTATAAATTAAATTTATCCTCAGGAATTAAAATCTTAAAAGAGGGTCATAGAAAAATTTTAATAAATGAAGTTATTGAAGAAACTTTTAACTATTACTATGAAAATAGAGATGAAAACTTTTTAGATTTAGTAAACAAATATGGGGGAAAATATTCTGACTCAAAACTTCGTGAAATCGTAATTTTAATTTATAATTTCATTGAAACCATGCCAAATCCTCATGAGTTTAAGGAAAAGATTTTAAAATCTTACGATATAGAAAGTTATTATGATATTTTAACTTCTCCTTGGGGAGAGAATTTAAAAGTATTTTACATAGAAAAGGTTAAGAATTTTATAGAATATGGGAAAGAATTCTCCCTTGGAATGAGTGAAGATGATAAAGCTTATGAAATGATTATAGATGATATTTTAATTGGGGAGAAATTTATAAATAATATAAACTCCTCTTATTTAAATTGTTATAACTTTTTGCAAGATATGAAGTTTAAAAGATTTCCATCTAAACTTTCAGAGGATTTTGATTCTTATAAACTTAAAAGAGATAAATTTAAAAAACTAATGGATTCTTTAAGAAAAGAGATATTTTTAAATACCTATGATGAAATTAAAAATTATATAAAGGATTTATACAATACGGTTAATTCTCTTTTAAATGTTGTAGATGAGTTTTCAAAGAATTTTAGAGAGAAGAAGAAGTCAGGAAATTTAATAGACTTTAACGATATGGAGCATTTAACCTTAAATCTTTTAAAAGATGAGGGAATAAGAGAAAACCTAAAACAAAAATTTAAATACATTTTCATAGATGAATACCAAGATACAAATTATGTACAAGAATTTTTAATAAACAGCATTAAGAGAGAGGATCCTTTTAATGTATTTATGGTTGGAGATGTTAAACAAAGTATTTACTCTTTTAGAGGAGCTAAGGTTTCTCTTTTTCATAATAAATATAACTCATTTAATAAGGTAGATTCTCTTTTAAACTTAGAAGGATATAACAATAAAATACTTCTTTATGATAATTATAGAAGCAGAAGAGAAATAATAGATTTTATAAATTTTATATTTAAAAATATTATGGTAAAACCTATTTCAAATATTGAGTATACAGAAGAAGAGTATTTAAACTACATGGGAAATTATGAAACTTATGATAATGAAGATAAATGCTCCTTAGGGGAAATCAATCTAAGTGTTGTTATAGAAGATAATGGAGAAGATACGGAAGATAATGAAAGCTTAGGGGAAATTAAACTAATAATAGATTATATAAAAAACTTAGTAGATGGGAATGGGAAAACCTATGAAATTTTTGATAAATCAATAAATTCATATAGGAAAATTGATTATAGAGATATTGTAATTTTAATGAGAAATGTTAAATCCTCATCAAAATCTTCTCTTCTTGAAGAAGAAATGATTAAAAATAATATTCCAGTTTATTTTGATGGAGGAAGTACGTTTTTTGATTCAATTGAGGTTATTGAGTTTATTTCCCTTTTAAAAATTATTGATAATCCTTTAGATGATGTAGATTTATTAACCTTATTAAGAAGTGAAATTTTTAATTTTAAGGAAAATGAGTTAGCTTATCTTAGAATTGTAAATAATGATGATTATTTATATAACAACATAAAGTTTATTAGTGAAATGAATTTAAATAATGAAACGAATGTTTATTTAAATGAGGAGTTTTACATAGATTCAAAAGAATTTAATACTCTTTATTTAAAATGCAAAAAGTTTATTTTAGATATTAATTTATATAGAGAAAAGTCAAATATAATGAGGATTGATGATTTTATATGGTATTTATATATGAATACTAATTACTATTTTTTAGTTTCAACTTTAGAAGATGGAATTAAAGCTCAAAATAATTTAAAACTTATTTTTAATAAGGGAAGAGAATTTAGAGAGGGAAGTTTCTCTGGACTTTTTAATTTTATAGAGTATTTAAAAAATTCAAAAGCTTCAGGAGATGATACATTAGTTCCTAAAAATATTTCTGAAAATGAAAATGTTGTTAGAATTATGAGTATACACAAAAGTAAAGGACTTGAATTTCCTGTTGTAATACTTTGTAACACCTCAAGCTCATTTAATACTAAAAGTTTAAATCATACCATTGTTTTAGATGATGATTTTGGAATTGGAATAAATTATATTGATTATAAAAACAATTTAGAGATTGAAAGTATTGTTAAAACTTCTATAAAAAATAAAATGAAAAGAAGCATTGTTTCAGAAGAGCTTAGAATTTTATATGTTGCATTAACAAGAGCAAAAGAGAAGTTATTTATAGTTGGAAGTTATAAAAGTGATAAGAGTTTTAAAAATATATATGATCTTGATAAATGTAAAAGTTATTTAGATTTTTTATGTAATGCTCTTATGAGTTATAAAGATGGGGGATATTTTAGAGATAAAACTGAGTATTTTGATAAACTTATTTCAAATGAGGATTTAAGTTTAAAAATTAATATTATAAATCAAAAAGATTTAGAGGAAAGTAAAGAAGAGCATAAGGTTTTAGATATATATTCTTTTAAAGAAGATTTAGAAAATGGGGAAAATGATAAGGAAAGCATTTCAAAAATTTTAAATTATGAGTATGAGTTTAATGAGTTTATAAATACTCCAATAAACCTTTCAGTTTCTGAAATATTGTCTTACGATAAAGAGGATGATGAAACAATTATTTTTAACACTCCAAAATTTTTAAACAAGGAGAACAAGAAAATATATTCAGGAATTGATATTGGAAATTTATATCATATGTTTATGCAAAACATAAATTTAAAATCTAATATTGATTTTAATTACATAGAAGAAGAGTTAAACTTTATGGTATCTTCAAATATTTTTGATGTTGAAGATAAAAATCATATTGATGTAAATAAAGTTTTAAAATTTTTCCAAAATGATTTAGGGAAAAGGGTTTTAAATTCTTTTGATTTAAATTCTAAAAATGTTTATAGAGAATTTGAATTTTTAATGAAACATAGGGTAAATAAAGTTTGTGAACATGAAGATATAAGAATACAAGGTATTGTGGATTTGTTTTTCTTTGAAAAAGATTATATTATTCTTATTGATTATAAAACAGATAAAATGATTTTTAGAAATAATGAAAGGTTTCTTAAAAAATATAGAGAGCAGCTTTATTATTATGAGCTTGCCCTCCAAAAGATTTTTAATAAAGAGGTTAAGGAGAAATATATATATTCTTTTGAGTTAGGGAAAGAAATTATTTTATAGGAGCATTTTTAATTAAATGCTTTAATGATTTTTGATTATTTAATTTTGGATATTTATGACAAAGGGTTATTAAGTAGGAGTTATACTTATTAACCTTTTTTTTGTTTGAAACAAAATCATAAGCTCTTATGTTTAAATGAGAAATTTTAATTGGAGAGTTTCCCCATTTAATTTTGAAAAATTTATCTATTTTAAAATTAAAATATGTATTTAAAATTGAGCAAATATTAAAAGTTGTTTCATAATTAAATTTTAAAATTAACTCTTTAATGAAAATAGAATTTGGATTTAATATATTGTGTTTAAGTATTGAAAATAATATTTTAATTTCATCCATCTCAAGTTTTTTAAAATTAAAATGCTCATTTAAAATTTTTATAAGGATTTCTTTGTTTAAATTAGAATGAAAATATAAAAGGCAAAATAGTTTTAGATGAAATTTATTTGGAATTTTTAAAAGCTTATCTATATTTAAAAATTTAATTTCCCTATTTAAAATTAAACTAAATCCATTTAGAGAAATGAAAATTTTAAGAGATGGAAGGAAATGTTTATTTGAAAATATTTCTGATAACTCATCGTGAATTCTAAATTTTGTAAGTTTAGTTATAAGATGAAAATTATTTTTAATAGAGAGAAGAGTTTCAAACTCAAAATTAAAATTAAGTTTTGATTTTAATTTTAATCCCCTTAAAATTCTCAAAGGATCTTCTCTTAGTTTTAGATTTTTATCACCAATTAAACGAATTAATTTATTTTCTAAATCGTATTTTCCATTAAACATATCAACAAGATCTTTTCCATCAAAATAAAGAGAGTTTATTGTAAAGTCACGGCGAATAGAATCAAATTCATGAGAACTTAAAAGAGTAATAAATTCTGGATGGCGAAAATCTTTATAGGAATTTTCAAATCTAAAAGAAGTTATTTCATACCAATTGTTTTCAAAATAAACTTTAATACATCCATGAGCTTCTCCTCTATCTATAAATTTTTCAAACATATGTTTAATATCTTTTGTATGTGCGTTTGTACAAAGATCAAATTCTTTTGGAGAAATATTTAAAAGAATATCTCGTATTGCTCCCCCAACAACAAAGCACTTAAAATTATTTTTATTAAAAATGTTTATTAATCTTTTAATTGTATTGGGTAAAAAAATATTCATATTTGTTATAATAATTGTAATTCCTTTCTTTTTTATATAAAATAGACTAAAGTAGGTATTATTACATAATTTGAGGTGTTTAATGTTAGAGTATGTGAAGATAAACGATTTAAAGGTTGGTCAAAAAATAAATGGAGTATATCTTATAAAGAATATATCAGTTAAACTAACAAATTCAAACAATAAAAAATATTTAGATATTACTCTTTCAGATAAAACAGGTGATATTAACGCAAAATTATGGGATTTGAAAGATGATTTTAAAAATGAGTTTTTAGAAAATTCATTAGTATATGTTAAGGGAAGTATTTTAAGTTGGCAAAATACTCTTCAACTTAAACTTGAATCTATATCAAATGATTTTGATAAGGAGAATATTGATATTTCTGATTATGTTCAGTGTGCTCCAATAGATACAAACTTAATGTTTGATGAGTTATATGAATTTGTAAGTTCATTTTCAAATGAGGATATTAAAAATATTTTACTAGAGATACTTAAAATTAAAAAGGATAAACTTTTATATTATCCAGCAGCAAAAAGCAATCATCATTCAATAAAAGGTGGACTTTTATATCATATTTTAAGTATGATAAAACTTGGAGAAAGTATAGGAAATTTATATCCAATTATAAATAAAGAGTTATTATTTGCAGGAATAATACTTCATGATATAGAAAAGACTGAAGAGATGACTTCAAGTGATCTTGGAATAGTAAGTACATATACAGTTGAAGGGCAAATGCTTTCTCATTTAATACAAGGAATTACTCTCGTAGATAGAGTAAGTAATAAGGTTAATGCATCAAATGAAATAAGAATGCTTCTTCAACATATGATTCTTTCTCACCATTATGAGCCAGAGTATGGAAGTCCAATTAAACCAATGATAATTGAAGCAGAACTTCTTCATTATATAGATGTAATCGATGCAAGAATGTATGATATGAAGAAAATATTGGATAATCTTGAGGAAGGAAGTTTTTCTGAGAGGATTTTCTCTCTTAATAATAGAAAAATATATAAACCAAAGTTTTAAATTTAGGATGTGATTTATTATGAAAAGAGAGATGAGTTTTTTTAATACAATAAAAATATCCGCTTTTGATTTTAAATCCTATGATAAGTTTATAGATATGAAAGCTTTTAAAGTGTTTTTAAATAGAGCTTTATTTGTTTTGTTAATAAGCTTAGTTTATATGGTTTTTTTAAATAAGGATATTAAATCTATAGAAGAGTTTGCAAGTAAAAAAGGGGAAATATTTCAAGATATTAATTTTTCGAATGGAAATCTTAATATATCAAATTCTCCAACAATATTTACGAATGAGGATTTTATATTAATAGGAGATACGAGAGAGGATTTTAATATAAATAATTTTCCTGAGTATGATAACTATAGAACAGGAGTTATACTTTTAAAAGATTCATTTATATTTAAACACAAGGTAAACGAATTTAAAATTAAATATTCAGATATATTAAAGGTAAGTAATATTTCTACAGAAGATACTTTTTCAAAAGATGAGATATTTTTAATTATAGATTCTATGTATGGAGTTTTCAGATATTTACTTTATAGTTTCTTACCTGTGTTTATGATATTTAATTATTTTTTCCTTGCATTTATAACATCATTTTTTGCAATGTTCTTTTCAATAATAAGTAGGTTTAGAACAACAAAGCATGGAATTAAATTTACTCATATTTATAAAATGGTATTATTTGCTCAAACCATTCCATTTTTAATCATATCCATTTTTGAGATTATTGCAAAAGTTAATGGTGTAGCATTTGTATTCCCAATTAATATTTTAGAATTTTTAACGATTTTTGTATTTATTATAAGTATGTTTTCAATCAGGAAGAAAAACTTAAAAGATGTAAAGAAAAATTGATTGAAAATTTGTTTAGATTTTGGTAGAATATATATATTCTTTGCGCAGGTAGCTCAGTTGGATAGAGTAGCTGGCTACGAACCAGTTGGTCGGGGGTTCGAATCCTCTCCTGCGCGCCAAAAAAGAGCTTAGAAGTTTTCTAGGCTCTTTTTTATTTTAAAAATAATATTCCAAGAAGACCTGAAACCAAAATTAATTTTACTGGAGAAAATTTAAATTTAAGATTAAGAATAAGAAGAACTATAAACATTATTATTTCACGTATATGTACGTAACCACTTATGAAGAATACTTTGAATACGATTTTTAAAACTGAATAAACAAGTAGACCTAAAATAATTGGCCTAATATTTTTTAAAACGTAATTTAGGTTTTCATTTTCTTTAAATTTTTGAAAGAATTTTACAATTATTAAAATAATAATAAATGATGGAAGAACTATTCCAAGAGTTGAGAAAAATGCTCCTAAGAATCCTCCATTTTTATATCCAATAAATGTACTTATGTTAATTGCAAAAGGACCTGGAGTTGATTCAGATATTGCAATAAATTCTAAAAGTTCACTGTTTGTTGCCCAAGAATATTTAAGCACATATTCTTCTACAAGTGGAATTGAAGCATATCCTCCACCTATTGTAAATAATCCAATCTTAAAAAATGTTAAAAATAACAATATATATGTTCCCAATGTTTTATCTCCTCTTTAAACATGATAATACATAGTAAATAATAATTGAGGTAAAAAGTATTAAAATGGATCCTATATTTGTAAACAAGCTTAATAAAATTATTAAAATTACAATTGGGTAATAAGAAGTTGATTTTTTAGCTTTAGAATTTAATTTTAAAACACAAGAGGATAGAAGTATAATAACACCAACTTTTATTCCTTTTAAAAATTTTATAACTAAACTAAGAGTTTTAAAGTATGAGAAAAATATTGAGATTAGAAGAATTATAATAAATGATGGAAGTACAACTCCTAAGGTTGAGAAGAAGGATCCTAAAAATCCACTTACTTTATATCCAATAAATGTTGCACAATTAATTGAAACTGGACCTGGAGTACATTCAGAAATTGAAAAAATATCCATCATCTCTTCTGAAGTTATAAATTTATGTTTTTCCGTAATCTCTTTTTCAATAAAAGGAATCATTGAATATCCTCCCCCAAAGGTAAAGGCACCAATTTTAAAAAATGTTTTAAATAATATGAAAAGTTTATTGTCTTTCAAATTAATCCCCCTTATTTTCAATGAAAATTAAATAATTATCTTCAGAGAAATTTTTCACATTATAATAGAACAAAATATCTTTTAAGTCATTCTCTTTTAAATAGTTTGATATGTTTGAACTATAAAATCTTAAATCTATAACGTGAATTTCCTCAAAGTGATTTGATAAAAATGGAATAAATGAATTTGCATAGGAATCTTTTATTACGCAAATTTTTTTGTTGTTGTTAACGGATGTTGTGATTTTAATTGTTGGGTGGTTATTATCTAAAAATATATTGTAAATATTTCTTGGGTTATTTAAGTGGGAAAATTCATAAAGAGAGTTTGAAACTTTTCCATTAGAATAATAAACTTTTAATTTATTTTCCTTTTTAGGTTCAAAAATATTTACAACATCTCTTTTTTGATGAGGAATAATTACTTTTGAAAAAAGAGATCCTAAAAAGTCTTTTGATACCTCTTTTATGTTGAAGTCTTCAAGAAAATATGGAGTTATATTAAAATTTTTACAAAACTCTAAATAACAATAATACGCTCCAAGGGTTGTGTAATGGTGATCTGTTTTATAGTAAATGTATTTATCTTTTTTAGAGTTTAAAAAATAAATTGGATTTATAAATTTAATATTTTCATTTAGAGAATTATCTATGTAATTTAAATACTCTTTTTGATCTACTTTTAAAGAAAACTCTGGAAGATATCCTTTAAGAATTTCAGTTGATGTTGGTATGAGTATTAAGGATACATTTTTATCTTTAGAGAAATCATTTATTAATTTAACATTTCTTTTGGTAGTTTCAAAATCTATTTTATCAAACATTTCAATTAAGTAGTTATTATCTCCCAAATAAATTTCATTAATATCTGTTCTTCCCATAAGAATTTCAAAAGAGGATTTTAAAGATATAAAATTATTTCTAAAAGGAAAGTGATCTTCTAAGTAGGAATTTAACTTTTTGGAAAACTCTCCTGATAAAATATTTTCCTTAGTCAATTTTGGAAAAGATTCTAAGGGGCGATTTTCAATTTGAGAAAACTCTTTATCTTTAAATGATAAATGAAGAATTGGAAATGAGAAGATTATAATTAAAAAAGCTTTAGTTAAAAAATAATTCTTGTTCATTATAAATCCTCCTTAAAATCTAAAATATAAAAATGGATTAAATGAAGAGTTAACAATGAAAGCTATGCTTAAAATAAAACATAAAATTAAAAATGTATTTGATATAAACTTTGGAAGTTTTAATTTTAAATTATTCATTAATGGAGTTGAGAACAAAATACAAATTAAAATATATATAAAGAAATTTTTAAAATAATAGAGAAATTCTCTATCGATAAAATTATTTACGGAGAACATTTTTGATAAAAATAAAGAGAGAGAATTCTTATCTTCAAATACAAAAATCACCCATCCGATTATTATAAAAAATAATGAGTATATTCTTGATAAAATTTTTGATCTTTCAAGAAATTTTAATAGAAACATTTTTTCAATCATAATAAGAATGAAGAAATATATTCCCCAAATTATAAAATTAAAGTTAGCTCCATGCCAAAATCCTGTAAACACCCAAACAATAAATAAATTAAAATATTTATGCTTAACCCTATTTCCTCCAAGAGGAATGTAGAGATAATTTTTAAACCAGCTTCCAAGAGAAATATGCCATCTTCTCCAAAATTCCGTTATACTTTTAGAAATGTATGGATAATTAAAGTTTTCATTAAAATTAAATCCAAACATTTTTCCAAGTCCTATTGCCATATCAGAGTATCCACTAAAATCAAAATAAATTTGAAAAAAATAAGCTATAATACAAAGCCAAGAGGTTAAGGTTGAAATAGAATTTAAATTATTTGATCTTAAGGTTTCAAATAAATATCCAATATTATTTGCAAGAAGAGTTTTTTTACAAAGCCCTTCTATAAATCTACAAACTCCATCGTTAAATAAAGCTTCAGTTTCTCTATTTTTATTGTTAATATCTCTCTCAATACTTTCATAAGTAACAATTGGACCTGCTATAAGCTGAGGAAATAAGGATACATATGCTCCAAAGGAGATTATATTTTTTTGAGGAGAAATATTTTCTCTAAATACATCGATTGTATAAGATAAGGTTTGAAATGTATAAAATGAAATTCCAATAGGGAGAGGAATATTTAATAAAGAGAAATTCTTATTAAATAAATCGTTTACTATTGTTATGAAAAAATTTGAATATTTAAAAAATGATAGAAGAGAAAGATTTATAGTTATGGATATAACTAGGAAAAATATTTTTAAAAATCTATCATTTTTAAATTTAAAAATTAAAATTCCAAGAGTGTAGTCTATAATTGTTGAAAATATCATGAGAAAAATATAGATAGGTTCTCCAAAAGCATAAAATATTAAACTTGCTATAAAGAGTACAGCAAGTCTAATATTTTTAGGAGATATATAGTAAGAAATTAAAACAATTGGTAAAAAGAAAAACAGAAATAATAGACTTGAAAAAACCATTTTAAAACTTCATTCCTTTATTCACTAGTTAAAAAATTCATTAAAGCTTCGTTTATATTTGATAAACAAAATAGGGTATAATCCCCTATGTTTACTAACATAATATTGTCACTTAAATCAATTTCCTCACTAGTGTTCTCAGAAATATATTTTAAAATACCATCTAATCTAAACTGAATTTTTCCTAATAATTCTTCTTCAGATAAATTAGTTTTAATAATGAGCATCTCAAAGAAATCTTTATTTGGCACTTCAAAATTTAAAAGTTTAAAGTCTTCTACATTTGACTTTGAAATTCCATAGTTATTTTCAAGATATGCAATATCTTTTACGTTATATTTAGGAAGAGAAACTCCTTTTGATATTTCTTCAAAAATAGTTTGTGCATTTAAAACAAATTCTTGAGGGTTCTCTTCTATTTGAGGATTATTTTCAGAGTTGTTTTTAATTTTTTGAGGTTCTCCTTGAACATGTTCAAATTCATCTAAATTATTACCAGCATCTTTTAGAGCTTGTTCATATAAAGAGTTAACCTCTTCTTCACGTGTATTAAAAGTAGGGGAAGGATTTTCATTTGTTTCACCTTTTTGAGAAGAATTTTCATTATTTTCCTCTAAGTTTTCAGAAGTAGTTTGGTTTTCTTTATCTTCTGTAGAAGTTTGAGTGTTTTCATTTGGTGAACTTGTATCTTCAACAAAAAAATCTCCTAAAGAATTTATAACATTTACATACTCATCAGCTAAAGCGTTGTATTCAGTTGTTAATCCATTTATGTAAGTTTCATATTCGTTTATACTATCTGAAAGATATTTATCGTATTCATTTGATAAATTATTTGTAATTTGAATAACCTCTTCTTCCGTATATAATGGTTGATTATTTGAAGAAGAATTATTAGTATCGGAATTTTCCTCTTTAGGTTTAATCTCTCCAATAGGAGGATACATAGTAACTCCATAAGTGTAGTCATATGAACCAAGAGCTTCAGGCTTATTTTCATTATCTAGAAAATAAGTCTCATTTTCAGGAGATATGGTTCTAGTAGTTACATAAACGCTACTTGAGTTATTATTTTGAGAATTATTATTTTCATTAGTGTTGTTAGAAGAGCAAGAAGTTAATCCGAGAATTAAAGCAGAAGAAGTTAATAAAGATAGTTTACCTGTTTTATTCATAAAACCTCCATTAAAATAAAAGGAGAATATTTAAATTCTCCCTTACTTAAAAATGTTTTCTAAATTTTTATTTAAAGTTTCAATATTTTTACTTAAAGCAAACACCACATAATTATCAAACACCTTAACATAAGGATTTTTAATTAAATCATATTTATCAGGTTTATTAATTCTAAATTCTTTTTCAAGTTCTGAAATTCTTCTTTCAATACCTAAAACAACCTCAGGAGTGTTTAATGAATCTTTTAATCTAAATATTGAAATTTCCTCTCCTGAAGAAATATCTCTAGGAATATTTGAGGTGTAATCAATTAAGATTTTAGGGTCGATTGCGTATAAATTTAAAATATCTTCATCATTTAAGCTTTTAAAATTTTCCATAGTCAAATCTTTTGTTATGGCATTAAAAATTTCTGTTGAAGATAAATTTATATTTGGAGAACTAGAGGAAATATTTAAATAATCTGTATTACAAGAAGTTAAAAACAACAAGAGGAATAAACATATTAATTTAAATTTCATAAAAATATTTCTCCAAGTCTAATAAGATTTTCCAAATATAACCATAGTATCTGTCTCTTCATTACAACAAATACATGTGTTTCCTATTTTCTCTTGAACAAAAGGAATACATCTTGAAGTTATTCCAACTTCTTCTTTAATTTTAACCTCACATTCTTCTTTGTCACATAACATAACTTTTGTGAAACCTTCTTTTGTTTTGTAAATTTCTTTTAATTCATCCATTGTTTTTGCTGAATAAGTTTTCTCATCTCTTCTTTTAAGAGCATTGTTGTATAAATTTTTATGAATATCATCTAAAGTTTCTCTAAGTATTTCTTTAAAATTAGAGTCAAGAGAAATTGTAGTCTTTTCTCCCGTATCTCTTCTATATAAAGTTATACAATTATTTTGTAAATCACGAGGCCCAAGTTCAAGTCTTATAGGAATTCCTTTCATGTCATATTCATTAAATTTCCATCCAGCAGATTTATTTGATAAATCAATTTTACATCTGAAATCATTTTTAAGAGAATCATAAAGAGAAGTAATTTTTGATGTAACCTCTTCATCTTTTATGTTTATTGGAAGAAACATAATTTCAATTGGTGCAATTCTTGGAGGAAGACAAAGCCCCTTATCATCACCATGAACCATAATTATAGCTCCAATTAAACGTGTTGAAACTCCCCAAGAAGTTTGATAAACATATTTTTTTGATCCATCTTTATCAGAGAAAGTTATATCAAAAGCTTTGGAAAAAATATCAGAGAAATTGTGAGTTGTTCCACTTTGAAGAGCTTTTCCATCGTGCATCATACTTTCAATTGTATATGTAGATTTAGCACCAGCAAATTTTTCCTTATCAGTTTTCTTACCTTTAATAACTGGGATTGCTAACATATTTTCGCAAAACTCTTCGTAAATATCGAGCATTTTTAAAGTTTCATTTATTGCTTCTTCTTCAGTTGCGTGAGCAGTGTGGCCTTC
>JAGHEJ010000008.1 GCA_017889345.1 Clostridiales bacterium
CGTTTACTACTAACATGTCCCAAAATATCCTCAAGATTTATGATGTTGTTTTTATCATCAATCTCTTTCGATGAATTTATAATTATTTTGCTTTTATTTCCAGTTTGTAAATAACTCACAAAACCTTTTAAGTCATTAAAGTAACTTTTATCAATATCTCGTACAAAATCTGATTCTATAAAATTTTCCTTAGGTAGTATGTACTCTTTATATCCGTTCAATTTCCCATCTAAAAGGATAGGAATTGTTCCATTAATCTTTTTAATATAGCCATCAAGAGATAGCTCTCCAAGAACTATAATTTTTGAAATATCTTTAATTGGTTTTATTTGTTTTGAAGCGATTAAAATTCCTGTTGCTATACATAAATCTAGCAACGATCCTTCTTTTTTAATATTTGCCGGAGCTAAATTAACAGTTATTCTTCCTAATGGAAATTTAAATCCACTATTTAAAATTGCACTTCTTACACGTTCTCTTGACTCTTTAATTTCTATATTTGGAAGACCTACAATATTAAATGAAGGAATTCCTTTCGTTATAGAAATTTCTATATCAATTATTTGTCCTTTTATATAATTAAAAGTTGCACTTTTTAAGATAATTACCAAATTCACCCACCTCTTATCAAGGATTATGAACAATAAAAATAATTTTATACATTAATTGATAGTATTTTTAAAATCAATTTTGTAAAATATAAAAATATGTTGTAAAATATGTTTACTAAAATATGGTTTTGTATTTGTTATTAAAGGGGTAGTTAGAAATGGCAGTTATAATTCTAATTTTTTCATGGATATTTTTACTGTTAAATATTTTAAGCATATTGATTATGATTTTTTTTGAAAAAAAAGATATTAGGAGCATTCAATCATGGATATTAATGTTTCTGTTATTGCCTCCTGGATTTTCTCTTTACGTATATTTTATATTTGGAAGAGGTCCAAAACTTAATAAAAGAAAAATTGAAGCGAGGAACTTTAGGGTTTTTAATGAAATACAAAACATTTTAAATATAAAGGATTATAGTGAAATTCCCCAGGATGAAAATATTGACACATCAATTCTCAGATTTAATCTCTTGCATAATAAATCAGCTATAACTGAATGCAATGATGTTAAAATTTTTAATACGGCTTATGAAAAATTTGAAGAATTGATTTCTGATTTAAAAAATGCAAAACATACTATTCATATTCTTTACTATATAATCAAGAATGATACAATCGGAAATCTTCTAATAAATACATTAACTGAGAAGGTAAAAGAGGGCGTAAATGTAAGATTGATTTATGATGACGTTGGGTGCATTTGCGTTCCTAAAAAAATGTTTGACAAACTCAAAGAAGCCGGTGGAGAAGTTTATCCATTCTTCCCTTCTTATTTAAAATTTATAAATTTAAATTTAAATTATAGAAATCACAGAAAAATTGTTGTTATTGATGGAAAAATCGGATATGTAGGAGGAGTAAATATTGGAGATGAATATATGTCTCTTCATAAAAGACTTACTCCTTGGAAAGATTGTCATTTAAAAATTATTGGAGAGTCTGTTAACTTTCTTCAATTACAATTTTTTCAAGATCTAGCGTATGTAAGTAATCATAAAATTGAAACGGAAGAAAATTTTAGAGAGAAGTATTTCCCAAAATCTAACGTTACCAAAAAAACATACACACAAATTGTTGCAAGTGGTCCTGATTCTAAAAATTATGAAAATATAAAATCATCTTACTTGAGAATGCTTTACAATGCAAAAAAGGAAATATTTATTCAAACTCCATATCTTGGTTTAGATGAAAGTTTTTTATCTGCTTTAATTACAACTGCTCAATATGGAATAAAAGTACGAATAATGCTTCCAACTATATATGATAAAAGAATTGTCTATAGAGTTACTTCATCTTATATAAATCAGCTTCTGGAAGCAGGAATTGAAGTATATTTATATAAAGGTTTTATTCATTCAAAAGTTATTGTTATGGATGATGATGTTTCTTCAGTTGGTACAGCAAACTTCAACATTCGTAGTTTCTCATTAAATTTTGAAGTGAACGCTTTTATTACAGATAAATCTATCAATTCCCAATTAAAAGAGATTTTTTATAACGATATTAAAAATTGTACAAAGGTCGATGAAGATTATGAAAAGAACAAATCGTTATTTATTAAAATCGAAGAGTGTTTAAGTCGATTGTTTACTCCATTATTTTAATAGCAGACATTCAAATTCATTTGAATGTCTTTTTTGTTTATTACAAACAAAAACGAGAGATTATTAAAAACCTCTCGTAAAGAAATTATATACAAAAAAGCTAGTAAAATTTTAAATCTACTAGCTTTTTAAAATCATAGACGTTTTTTCTTAAAAGCAAAGAACTTTAATAATATAAATGTAATTGGAGTTCCTATTATTGCTGCTAACGCATAAGCTAAAAGTTTATGAAATCCAAGAACATTAAAAATTAAAATAACCACAATATTTTGAATTATAAAATTTGGTATATAAGATACAATAAATTTCAAAAAATTTTTAAAAGTCAATTCTTCTTTAAAAGTTATAGCACTATTTAGTATATATGCAATTATGAGTCCTGAAATATAACCTAACACAAATGATAAATTTTCATTTAAAAAATTAGAGTATATAAATGAAAATATTATTCCATTAAATGTATTTACGATTCCTATTAACGCAAACAAAACAAATTTTCTATCTAAAAATGTATTCTTTATCTTCTTGAGTAACTCCATTTAATTTTTCTCCATCTATATCTATAAGTGTATCTTTAATAATAAACCTCGGTCTCTTCTTTGTCTCGCTATATATTTTACCAATGTACTCGCCAATTACTCCAAGGGAAAGTAATTGAAGACCACCGATCATCCAAATAGATATTACAATAGAAGTCCAACCAGCTACTGTTTTATCTAAAAAGTTTACTATTAACGAGTATATTAATGCCAAAAAACTTAAAATGAAAATTACAAATCCTAAAACGGAAATTATTCTAATTGGTTTTATGCTAAAGGAAGTTATTCCATCCATTGCAAAGAGCAACATTTTTTTCAAAGGATATTTAGACTCACCTGCGAATCTTTCATTTCTTTCATATTCAACTATTGAATAATCGTATCCGATCAAAGGAACTATTCCTCTTAAAAATAAATTTACCTCTTCGTATTCGCTCAATGCTTCCAAAGCTCTCTTACTCATAAGTCTATAATCAGCATGATTATAAATTAATTCTCCACCCATTTTGTTCATGAGCTTGTAAAAGGCTAAGGCTGAATTCTTTTTGAAAAATGTATCCTTATCTCTAGATCTTCTAACTCCATAAACTATGTCATTTCCTTTATAGTATTCTTCCACAAATTTATCTATAATATTTATATCATCTTGAAGATCTGCATCTAAGGA
>JAGHEJ010000084.1 GCA_017889345.1 Clostridiales bacterium
AACTTAAGATAAATTATGGACTACATAAAACAAAGAGAATTTAGAGAGTATGATGATATTATAAGTATTAGAATTAATAATCAATATTACAATTTATTAAGAAAAATAAATCCTAAAAATATAAGTAGAGTTATTAGATCATTAATTAGAGTTGATATTTATGATGCAACAATTGAAATAACAGATAAAGATATTAAAAAGATGTTCTTAGTATTCAACGATCCAGAACTAAAACAAATTAGTAATTATTCTTTTAGAAGCAAGAAAAATAAATCTTTAAATATACGACTATTCAAAGAGGAAAAACAACAAATAAAAGAACGCTCAAATGGGAATATAACTCAATACATAGAATTGATTGTTATGGATTTTATCAATAAAATATATGAAAAATATGAAGAAGAAAATTCATGGAGGAGATTAAGATGAAAGTAATTTACAGTAAAAAATATGAAAAAAATGCCCCAGTAGAAAATCCACCAGAGCAACAAACATTCCACGAGGATAATAGTAACATAACATTAAAAGAATTTCTAGTAATTTTTATAGTTTCATTATTAATTTTTCCTGTATGTATATTGATTCAAAATGTAATAAAATTTTTATTTTAATAATCTATATAAAAACCTCTCTAAAAATTACTTTTGAGAGGTTTTTTAATATGTACTAATATAAATTAACAACTTTCAATTTCTTTTAATTTTACACTACTTGAACTTAATTCATTCAGTCTACTTTCTATTTTTCCATTTAATGCTTGTCTTACTTCTTTTATAAATTCTATAAACTTATCGTTATTCCATAATTCTGCTTCAATATCATTTTGATAACTTTGTTTAATAATTGGTATTATCTCAGTATATAAAATTATTAAGATTTCAATATTTCTCTTATTTTCACTATCTTTAAGTAATTTACCAGTGTATTTATTAAAATCTACAGTCATTACTTTCTTATTACTATTCAACCTTACACTTATCCTTGTATGTTCTTTATAATCAAAATCTATATCAATTTGATTTAAATTTTTACTTTCTATTAAAAAAGAAAGAGTACTTATAATATTCATTACTGATTCACCCTCAGTTGATATTTTGGTCAAAAAGTCTTCAGTTCCACCTTTAAATCCTTTTATATTGTTGAGATATAAATTTCCTAAAAAATCATTACTACCTTCAAAAAAATTATCCTGATTATAAACTTTACTTATTAACCAAACAAATTCATCTGATTTGAATTCAATATTATTTTCTTCAATTTCTCCTTTCCCAGTATAGGACATCAATCTTCTTATAATTATTCTAGCATCTGAATTCCTATCAATAATGTAATTAATCTTTTTATTTACTTCATAAACAATTAACCACACTTTTTTGGATATATACTCACTATTTATATCTATATTAGGTTGGAAATAATCAACAGAAATTTTATATGAATTATATTTAATTTCATTCCCATTAAATATATTACTTGAAATAGAAGATTGTTTTTCTATATTCCAATTTTTATATTTTTCACATTCTCTATCCTCATTCTTATTAAGCAATACCGTTTCTATTTCCTCTAAAGTAACATCTCTTTTTCTCATATCCGTCCATCTGGTAAATTGCATTTTAACCTCCATTTTTTATATGTAAACTGTTAGTTTCTAACTTAATTCCAAAGCCTTTAATTAATTTTGGTTTTAAATATAAAGATAAATTATTATTAATATTACTTATAAAATATAGTTTATAAGTAATATTACTAGGATTATCAATATTACAATTACCAACAACTAAATTATTAAAATCCCATTTAATTTTATTATCCTCATAAAATAATATTGTATCTTTTTTATCTAATTGTGAACTTAACCAAGTAGGTAATTGTAAATATAAATTACATTTTTTTAATTTTTTACTATTACCAGATATTTCTATACTATAATTTATACTGGCAGCATTAATGGATGTTTTACATTCTATTGTAGGATTAGTATTAATATCTGCATTTTGACCTGAAATATAAAATATAAATTTTATTTTTGCTTTCCTTTTATTCATTTTATTAGCGATAAATTCCCATAAAGCTTGTACTATCGTGTTATAAACAACTAATCCAATTTCATTTTTTAATGATTCTGGAATAAATAAAAAATAAGTAAAAATATTAAACTGATTTAATATATATACTGAAATCATAGTACATATTATAACTTTTACAATTATACTCACTCTATTTTATCCCACTTTCAATTATTCCAGCTATCATATTAGAAACTCTATCAAATTTTTCTTCTGGAACAATAATTATTCCATTAACTTGTATCGAAAAAATATATCCTAACCCATTGATATTTTTGAATTCTATTTTTTTAACTTCAATACAATCATTTTGACTTAAAAATAATATTTTTTCTTTCAAATCAATCCAATGAATTATATTTTCTTTCATCCGTTTCAAAATAAATTTAATTTCATCTTCTATTTCATCATGCTCAACCATAAATTCTATAGATATAATACTAGTATCACCTTTTAAAATAAAATACTGCATTATCTCTATCATTATATTCGAGGTAATAATACATTGAGCAAATCCTTCATTTTGCTTTTCTCTAATTAATGTATAATAATTTTGATTTATATCATATTGGAAGCAACTTATTTTACTATTAGATAAATTTCTAAAAAACTTACCATATTTCTCAATCATACCAAAATTACCTCCTATAATATTTTTGAATAAAATTATATCATATTTTAATGTTAAAATAATTATACATCTGCTTTTAAATTTTTATCATATTTTATATATTTTCACCCAAACTCTTCACTTTTTCCCATTACTTTCATCATATCACCATAAGTTAATCATAAATTTAATTTCTTATTTTAGTAATTAAATACTCCAAAAACAGATTATCTATAAAATATATTTTTAGTGTAACTTTATTATTATATTTCTACACTCATTTTCTTCTTTATGTACATTCTTTAAATATTCATTAAAATCATTACCATTTTTCCAATTTATTATCCTCTATACATAAGAACAAATCTTTCTGTATATTAGTAAATAAAATTTAATTTTGACTAAATAATTATAAATATGTTAATATTGTTAGCAACAAGTTAATATTTATTTTGTATGCAAAGAATTAGATCAAAACATTTAAATAGTTAAGATTAATTACAAAGGAATAAACATATGAAAAATTTAAATAATATTTTTAAAAAACTAATAATCATTTGCACACCGCCAGTTATGCTATCCATTGCAAGTATAAAAGCTAATTCATCTCCAATAAAAAAATCTACTAGTGTTCCCAATTTAAAACTTTATACTGGAGATATGCTAGGTGAATCTTATAGAAAAAGAGAATTAAAAGTTCCTTACAAATTTCTCACAACTTCGGCCAGTTTACCTAACTTAAAAGATATTGATAATTTTAAAAAATTAAGAAACGAGTTAGTTTACACAGAAAATGTACATGCAGTACGTGAAGGTAGATTTCCGACTCCTATGCCAAGTATTCTTATGGATGATGATTTTTTCTTGAATATTTATAGCGGTTTTACTTCGCCTACAAATAACTAATTAACATTTATAAATGTATTATTTTTCAAAAAAATAAAGAGATGCTTTTGCATCTCATTTAATATATACATTATTTAACTTACATACTTTTCTTCAAATTCTTGACTCTCTCCCATTACCTTTAACATATCTCCATAAGTTAATCCTAAATTTAATTGTTCATTCCAATAATTAAGTCCTTCAAAATCTGGTTCTCTATTAAATATATTTTTATATAACTTTATGATTGTATTCCTATAATCTTTCTGCTCTTTATCTATTTTTTTTAAATCTCCCTTAAACTTATTCCACTTTTCCCACTTATTCTCACTCCAAATATAGGGACAAATTTTTCTACTTGCATCATAATGTCTTACTACATTTTCTAAAGGTATATTATATTTCTCCATTAAATATTTTGTTAGCTTTAATGTATTTGAATACGTTTTATTAGCGTCACCGTCACTGTTTATACACATTTCTATATTTAAACTATTTTCATTTGTTATACCATACTTTCCTCTTCCATCTCCAACAGCCCAACTCCTATTTTCATCTTTTATAATTCTTAAAATTTGTTTATCATCTACAAAATAATGTGCTGAAGATTGCCTATCTCCATTATTAAAAAAATTAAAGTGAGCGTTAGCATCTGCTCCTTTATCTGTATTCCCTGTATCATGAATTACTATATATTTTATTTTTCCTTCTGTTCTTTTTGAAAAATTATATTTAACTAATTTTTCATTTATTTTTATTCCTTGCATAAATACCTCCAAAAATGTTATAATCAAAGAAAGATATCTTTGATTAAATTTAATAGTTGTTTGATGCAAGTTAAAACAACTATTAAGCTTTTGAGTGTTTTAATTAGCTCCTTTAAAAATTTAAGGAGCTTTTTAGTTTGCATAAAAATAACCTCCTTTCTTTTAACCTTAAAGAAAAGAGGTTATTTTTTGTTTTTATTATTAAATTTGATATTATTCAAAAACTCTATAAATCTAGTAAACACATCTAAAATATTAAGTCCTGCAAGACGTGAATTTTCAATTATTGATATTCCTTCATTAACTATGAAAGCTATGATAGTAATGTCTTTTATGTACTTAACTTGTATTCCAATAGCTACTAAATAATTTTCAATTATTACTGCAAGTCCTACAAGTAATATCATATTTATCTTTTTTAATAATCCTTTATATCCGATCTTGCTTGAAAGTTTTCCATCTCCATGTTTTGATTTTCCAATTATAGCTAAAGATATTCCAAGAATATAATCTATTATCATTGTTAACAATAATGTTTTTAACGCAAAATCTAATCCTATGAAAAAACAAAACCATCCAACAAACATTACTATTAAAATCAATATCAAAATTTTTAAAATTTTGTTATTCATTTATTTATTCCTCCTATTCCTTCACTTTATTTCCACATTCTGCTAAAAATCTTTAAAAGTTTAAAAATATCGCCTTATTAAATCAATTTTAAGAACTTATTTTTATACTCTTAATATAAAAATACCTTTAAAATAAAAATCCTCTTAAAATACACATTAAAGTACTTTAAAAGGATTTGATATATTTATGTAATTAAATTTGAATGAAAATTAAACTAAAATCATTAAATATACATAGCAAATAGAATTTTTAAATCTTTATTTTAAATTTATTACATTTTATTTTATTCTTCATAAATAACTAAATTTATAAAACCATAATCACCTTGAACAAATCCACCACCTAAGTCTATTGCTGTTCCTGAAGATACATTTATAGTATCAGTATATATAATCCCTTCAAATCCAGGCCAACTAAATCCTCTTCCATTAATTAATAATTTTCTATTGGCATCACCACTACCTACTCCAGTTACTTTTAATCTTGCACTTCTTTTAAAATTAAATCTAGCACTTGTAGGGTCATTTGAAGCAGGATCATAGTTAAGTTTAAAACTGTCCAGCAAATTACGATCAGAACAATAAATAAAATACGACCAACCAAGTCTTCCAGTTCCCCAAGGCCAACTATAATTTAATCCAATAAATATTCTAGGATCGCTAGTTGATGGCAATGTACCAGTAACTCCAAAAATATTAACCCCTTGTTTTATATTCTCAGGAGATAAATTACCTTTATTAAAATAAAATCTAGTATTATTATAATTTCCATTATTTATCATTGGAGTAAATAAATAACTTCCACTTACTGACGGAGATACATTAATATATTGATCACCACTCCTATTTTCTATATTACCAGTAATTTTTTTTCCTTTAACATACGCAGTTTTACCAGATATAATATCTGAAGCACTAGCAGTTGCATCATCAGTATTTACACCTGCCTTTAATGTCCCAGTAATTTTATTTCCCTTAACATAAGCAGTTTTACCTGAAATAATATCACTGGATACAGCATTAGCATCACTTGTAAATGTTCCTGTAACTCTTTTTAATTCTTCTCCTTCTGTTTCTACGACAGCTGTTGTTCCTACTTTTAAAACATCAGCTGTCAATCCCGTGACCAACACATCTTGTTTCACATTTTCCCAGTTTTGAGAACTTTCATTATAATGTTGTAATTTATTATCATGATATCTTAATCCATGTATTCCTTCTACACTATTAACTTTAGTTCTATTATGTTCATCTATTTCTTCTTGACCTGTGGGAATATTTTCCCAATTATTAGAATTATTTTTATATTTAAGTCTTTTATCCGATGTATCAAACTTTATACCATGGACTCCATCTACATTTAAAATTGACTTTCCTTTATGTTCTTCTAAGCCTTGAGTATTCCCAGAAGTATTTATATCATTCCATGTACCATCTTTTTTATATTTAAACTTTTGTGATGATTCATCATATTTAAGATCATGAACACCTTCTGCATTTAAAATTGATTTTTCTTTATGTTTATTAATTTCAGTTTCTGCTTGTTGTCCTGTCGGTATATCTTTCCAAGCACCATTTTTCTTATACTTTAATTTTAATTCATTTTCATCATATTTAAATCCATGACTTCCCTTTTCAGATGCTATTTCTTCAGTTATATGTTTATTAAATAACTCTTTAGTTTCTATAACAACCTGTTTAAGTTCATTAATTTGAGTTATTGTTGGTATTGCTGATGGATTTATTTCAATATTTACTTGTTCTGAATTATCAACTTTTGTTATTAATTTATACGATATTGATGATACTGTTTTACCACTATATGAAGGCATATAATCAGGATATTTTCCTGCAATGCTTACACCATACAATATCTCATTACTATTAGAATCTTGAGCATATAATCCAATAGTTTTTATATAATACCCTTCTTGTAAAGTGCTATTATTAATCATAGCTATAACTTCAACTATTGTATTATCTGTTTTTTCTACAGATGAAATCATTGATTCCTGTTTAACTTCTTCTATATCTGTTAAATCTTCTAAATTATCACTAGAATAATCATGAATACTTGTTTTAATTCTAGTAAAATTTATAGTTTCACTTCCTTGAATAAGTTTTGCTATTAACTCTTTACCTTTGTTGGTTACAACCAATTCTCCCAAATTTATACCTCCTCTTATTTAATTACTCTTTCCTTAAATTTATCCATAACAAAAGAACTACTAATTTCACCTTGTACCACACAATTTTTATTTAAATTTGATTCAATTGTAATTTCTTTTGTAGTTACAACAGCACCTCCTAAATAAATCTTATCTTCCAATTTATTTACAACTTCATTTTTACATTCAACAACAATATTAGCTGGAATCATGTAAGAAAGCATGTAATCAAGCTCTTCTACTTGTCCTCCAAATACGAGTGATACAGTAAGTTCCAATATATATTCATTATTTTTAAGATTAATAAAATACTTATCTTCACCACAAATTACATTTAACTTTTGTATCAATCCTTTGTATGTATATGGAATAGAATCATTCCACCTACTTAAAACTCTTGATATTCTTCCTGGTAAATTATCATCATGATTTGGAATAATTCCTAAGAGTTTTTCAAATCGTTCTATTCCCTTTTCATTACATGTATGTATAAATTGATTATCCATAGTAGTATTTATTTCACTATACAAATACTCTATTTCTGGATTTTCTGTAGACATTATTTCTTTTATTTCTCTATATTCTTGTAAATATTTGGGCAACCATGAAATTAAATCAATTTCTTTCATTTATGATTTCTCCAATCACTGGAATTTGATATTTACTTAAAGTTAAATTATTTTCTACTTCATTAATCTTAGTATTTATAATATCTACAATGCCATTTATGGATAATATTCTTGATTCGATTTGAGCTATTCTAACTATAGTTGTATTTTGGTTTGCCCAATCTTTTCTTATTTCAAGTAAATATGCAGATATAACTTGGCTGATACTTTGCTTAAGATTTTCAAAGGAATATGTATCTTCAAAAGTTATTTGAGTTTTAATATTAATCTTAACCTCTTCTACCGTATCAACTGTTACAATGTGTCCTATAGGTGCAATTCCTATGCCCGTTGCATCCATAGTTGGATCTATCATATTTTGTACTGTTTCAATAAGAGTTTCATTAGCTTTATCAAAATTAGAATCAAGAATAGTAAGTTTAACAGTTCCTCCACCATTCCAAACAGGTGTTACTTTTGTACTACCAACTCCAGGTATTGAATTAGTTTTCTTTAGGTAATCCTCAACATTTCCTCCATAAGCTTTAGAATCAAAAGAATCAAAATATCTTTTCCTAAAAATTTCAGTATCTTCTTCATCTTCACCTGGAATTAATAA
>JAGHEJ010000096.1 GCA_017889345.1 Clostridiales bacterium
TGAATATAGAATTTTAATTAAAACATATACTCCTATGAGTTATGCAAATCTTTTAAACTTTATGGATATAATTCATAGCTATAAACCAGCTCATATTGGATTTAATTTAGAAGTTTATAGGGATATATATAAAAATACTAATAAAGCATTGATATTTCAAAATACTAAGTATACAAATATTAATGTTAAACCTTATTCAGATAAGGCAAAAACAAGCACACATACTGGACTTATAGTTAATAAAACAAGAGAAATAAATACTCATATTAAAGTGGTTTCTGATAAGATTCAGAAACCTTTTTTTATGGGAGCTTTAGTTAATAAGATTAAAACAAGAGAAGTTAATTTTAATAGAGAAAGTAGATTTAAAAGTTTTAGTTCTAATGGAATTATTATAAATAAAGTAAAAATAAGGAGGTGTAGTATTGAATAACGAGTTTTATGAACATATTGTCTTAACTAGAAAATCCTTCGAATTTCAAACTAGAGTACTTGCAGGAGAAAAGATGGAGTTTACAAGGGTTGAAGTTGGAGATGGTAAAGTAGAAGAATTTGAGGATTTGAAAAATTTTACTGAAATAAAGAATATGATTACAACTGGAAGTATTGTTTCTATTGTTCAAGAAGGACATCAAGTAAAACTTACTTGTAGTATTGATAGTGAAGGACTTACAAAGGCTACTTTATATAGAGAAGTGGGTATTTATGCAAGAATAGGTGATGAAGAAATACTTTATGCTTATATAAACAGTGGAGAACAATTTGATTACATAGTTCCCTTATATAAAACAAATCAGAGAGATTTTACAACAAATATATTAAGTTTATATATAGTTGTTGGAGATGCAGAAAATATAGATGTAACACTTAATAATACAATAATTGTAGAAAATAGTATCAACATAAATATGCTTGATAATAGTGTTAAAAATTACATTGATGAAAGAGTAATGGAACTTATAAAAGAGCATGCTCCAAGTATTTCATCAAATAGTAAATTTGAGTTAGTTAAAGAAGATGAAAATAATTATATAGGACTTATTAAAGAAGAAGATTTAGAAGAAGTTAATGAAAATGACTTTGTACTAAATCTTTAATTTTTTATCTGGAAAGGAGTAAAAATGAATAAGAATCTAACATTTAAGAAAGATGACATTATTTTTGATATAACAACAAGGGCTGAGAATGTAAAATTTAATGAAGATTCAAACCTCAAAGAAGAAATAAATAAACTTAATAGAAGAATAGATTCTATACCAGTTGGTGGAATTGGTGGAGATGGAGAGTCTGGAGGAGTTATAGTTGATAACTCAGAACATAATTCATTAAAAATAAATTCAGAAGAAGGAGTTCATAATTTTAGATTTTATGATAATAAATTCTCACATAAGAATGAAGAAGGAGAATGGGAAGATATAGAGATTACAAGTTCATCAAGTGAAGGAAGTGGAATAAAATTACCACCTACAAAATTTATCGAAATAATATCAAATGATACTTCTAACACTATTAAGTGGGAGGATGCAGATAATCAAGTTTTAAATGGAGCGACTATTTCAACTTGGGCAGGAACAAAATTAATTCGAAAAATAGATTCCCCTCCAACAAATGAACATGATGGAGAAGTTTTAGTTGATAATACTGAAAGAGATTTTTATAAAA
>JAGHEJ010000085.1 GCA_017889345.1 Clostridiales bacterium
GAATTACAGAATATCCAAGACTTGAAAAACTTATACCAGCAAAATTTCATGAGATTACAAATAATTTTTTTGTTGACTTTACAACACTTAGTGATGAAGAGTTTTGTGAAAAATGTGAACTTGATTGGTTAGATCCAGATGAATATGCTGAGCAAAAGGATGACCCTGAAGTATTTGGAACAAATTTAATTTATTTTTTAACAGATAATGGATACATATTAGGATTTGAGAAATTAGATGACCTTGAACACGTTGATTTATATAAAAATTTTTGGGGCAGAAGAAAAGTAAAGCCAGTACGTTTTGACTTGAAATGTGATTGTTATTACATAGCATATGTACCAAAATCAGTGAAATTAAAATCAATATTTGGAATAAAGATTGAGGAAGTTAAAGATTTAAAAGAACTTGACCAATATCAAGAGTATATTGGACAGTTTGATGAGTAAAACTATGATATAAAATGAAGAGATGCAAAAACATCTCTTTTTGTTTTGTAGAAGATATTAATTCTATAACAAGTCATAAATAAAATATGAATTAATATAATATAATATAATTAGTACATTAAATTTCCCAAAATTAATGAGATAATATTGAAAATAATTGATTTGGGGTTTATAATCGTAATAGAAAAATTAAGATTAATAAATTTTTTCATATTTTTTTCAAAAAGTCTATAAAAATATATCTTATAGACGATAATAATAAACGTAATGCTTTTAGGAGGATTTTTATTATGAAATATATATTAGGAATATTTAGTGTAATAATTGGTATTTTTTCGAACTTTATAACGTTTACTCGGGTTGGAGATCAATTTGCGGCTCAATATATTCCAAACTTACTTTATATTATAATTTTGTCTGTTTTAGGTATTATATTTTCAATAGTTGGTATTGCTAGATATAAAGAAAAGGTGTTAAGCATTATTGGAATTATGATGAATGTAGTTTTTTTAGGTTATTTTGCAATTTTAGTTATTGGATTAGGTTGATTTTAAAATGCGAGAGGTGTTTCTTTCGCATTTTTTCATTTTTTTAAATGTGATATAATTATTTTGATAAATAAATTTCGTGGGGTGTTTTAGTATGAGAAAATTGGGAATTTCAATTTATCCAGATAAATCAATAAAACAAGAAATTTTAGATTATATAGATATGACATCAAAGAAAGGTTTTTCACGAATATTTTCTTGTTTATTATCTGTCGATAAAGATAAGGAAAAAATTAAACGTACTTTTATAGATATAAATAATTACGCAAAAGAGAGAGGTTTCGAAATAATTATTGACGTTGCTCCTCCAGTTTTTAAAGAGCTTGGAATTACATATGATAATTTGAGTTTCTTTAAAGAAATTGGAGCGGATGGTTTTAGGCTTGATGAAGGATTTACTGGAAGAGAAGAAGCAGGTATGACATTTAACGATTTTAATTTAAATGTTGAGATTAATATGAGTAATAATGTTCATACTATAGATACGATTATGGATTATAAACCAAATAAACATAGTTTATATGGTTGTCATAATTTTTACCCACATATTTATAGTGGACTTGGACTAGATTATTTTAATAAATGCACTGAGCGTTTCTTGAAATATGGATTAAGAACTGCAGCTTTTGTAACTAGTCAAAACAAAAATACTTTTGGTCCATGGACAGTTACTCAAGGTCTACCAACTTTAGAAATGCACAGAAATCTTCCTATTGATGTTCAAGTTAAACATTTTATAGCTCTTGGAACGATTGATGATATATTAATTTCAAATTGTTATCCATCTGAAACAGAATTAAATTCATTAGATGGTTTAGATTTGAGATTGTTAACTCTTGATATTGAACTTGTAGATAATGTTCCTCAAGTTGGACAAGATATTATGTTTAAAGAACTTCACTTTGATCGTGGAGATAAGAGTGAAAATATGATAAGATCAACTCAAAGTAGAATTAAATACAAAGGACATAATTTTGAATTGTTTAATACACCAGAAATAATTAAACGTGGTGATGTTATTATTGAAAGTAGTAAGTATGGTCATTATGCTGGTGAATTACAAATCGCTCTTAAAGATATGAAAAACACAGGATTCTCTAACGTGGTTGGAAAAATTAGAGATGAGGAAATGTTTTTAATTGATTATATAAAACCTTGGCAAAAATTTAAAATGAGAAAGATCAGCTCAGTGTAATACTGAGCTGTTTTATTTTTGTAAATTTAATAGTTTTTTAATATTCCAAGGAGGAAAAATTGGAAGAATTAGAGAAAAGAGAAAATTATGAATGTTTTTAAAATATCATCTGATAAAATAACTACAAATTTTTGTAATATTTTTTATAAATCGGTATTTTTATGGTATAATTGAAAACAAACTTTTGAAAAAATTAGGAGATATGAGTTAATTTTGTTTAATTAACTTGTGATTAGAAATATTATGAGCAGTTATAGAAGCAAATCAAGAGAGATAGTTTTACAAATTTTATTTGGATTAAATTTTAATGATTACAAAACTGAAGATTATGAAGATGTCATAAACAGTTTTGAAGAAGAATTTAGAGAAAATGATGAAGAAATTGATGTTAAATTTTTAAATAAGGAATATTGCCAAGACGTTTTGAATGGGATAATTTTTAATCAAGTTCAAATTGATAATCTTATACAACAAAATTTAAAAAGATGGAAGATTGAAAGATTACCTAAGGTAGACTTGTCAATTCTTAGACTTGCAACTTATGAAATGTGTTTTAAAAATTTAGATCCAAGAATTGCTATTAATGAAGCTCTTAATCTTAGTAAGAAATTTTGTGGAGATAAGGCACCATCTTATATAAATGGTGTATTGAATTCAATTAAAGATATGAAATTGGAAGGATAGAGCTTTATGAAGTTGAAAAAGTTCAGTGTAACGTCTTTGAACAATTACATAAAGTTAAGTTTAGAGAGTGATATTCTTTTATCAAATGTTAATGTAGAGGGTGAAGTTTCAAATTTAAAATATCACAGTAATGGAAATATATATTTTTCCTTGAAAGATGATACCTCTAAGATAAATTGTATTATGTTTAGCAATTATGTAGATAATTTAGATTTTGAACTTAGAGATGGTGAAAATGTAAATATTGCTGGAAAAATATCTGTTTATATTAAAGAAGGTACGTATCAGATTTTCTGTTATATGATTGAGAGGCAAGGAGTAGGGGAGCTTTACAAACAATTTGAGATTTTGAAAAATTCTCTTAGAGAAAAAGGATATTTTGATGAATCTCATAAGAAACCTATTCCTAAAATTTGTTTTAATATTGGTGTAATAACCTCAAAGACTGGTGCGGTTATACAAGATATTTTAAATGTTTCAAAACGTAAAAATAACATGATTAATATAAAAGTTTTTAACTCTCTTGTTCAAGGGAGTGAAGCGTACAAGGATATCATTCAAGGTATTAGGTATTTTAATATTGAAAAAAATGTTGACGTTATAATTATTGCAAGAGGTGGAGGTTCTTTAGAAGATCTTTGGGCATTTAATAATGAAATTTTAGCAGAAGAAATATTTAAATCTCAAATTCCAATTGTAAGCGGTGTTGGACATGAAACAGATTTTACGATTTGTGATTTTGTTAGCGATTTGAGAGCATCTACTCCGACTGCAGCAGCAGAGATTTGTATACCCGATATTGAATCTATAATTTTTGCTATTGATGATTATAGAGATTCTCTTGATAAAAATTTCAGAAATCATATTGCAATTTTGAAAAATAGAATTTATGAAAATAGAGCTCGGATAAGTCATTATTCTCCTCTTAATATTTTAGGAGAAAAGAAAGCGTATATAAGCAATATTGTTTTAAAATTAAATAGCGTTATTAAAAATGAAATATCTAAGAATAAAGAAAAGCTCAATAGTTTGAGAATTAATCTTGAGAAAAATGATTTTAATCAAGTTTTCGATAAAGGATTTGCTTTAATAAAAGATAAAGACGGAAAAATTATTAAAAGTTCTAAAGAAATTAAGGACTCTGAAAATATATCTTTAGTGTTTAAAGATGGAGAAGTTAAAGGGGTTTTTACAAAAGAAAGGGGATAATTCAAATAGAAAGTTTAACATTTGAAGAAAAATTAGGTTTATTGGATAAAATTGTTAAGGAACTTGATAGAGGGAATTTATCCCTTGAGCAAATATTTGAGAAATATAAGTGCGGTATTGAACTTTGTAATGAATTAAACGGGTTTATTAAAGAGCTAGAAGGTAAGGTTGAGTATATAGAATCATCTTTTAAGGGAGATTAATATATGAATTTTGAATATTTGAAACAGGAAATAGATTATGAAATAAATAAATTGTTTTGCGGTAAACAAGGTTTGAACAAAATTATATATGACTCAATGAATTATAGCTTGAGTATGGGTGGTAAAAGAATTAGACCTATTTTGTTTTTATATACATATTCATTGTTTAAAGATAATTATAAAGATCTTATACCTTTTGCATGTTATATTGAGATGATTCACACATATTCTCTTATACATGATGATTTACCTTGTATGGATAATGATATGCTTCGTAGAGGAAATTTAACAAATCACATAAAATTTAGTGAAGCAATTGCTTTACTTGCTGGCGATGGACTTTTGACTGAGGCGTTAAAAAATATGATTGAATATTCCATAAAAAATGGTATTAATGCTTTGTATGCAACTTTTATAATTGCAAAAAGTGTTGACTGTGATGGAATGGTTGGTGGTCAAGTTGTAGATATTATAACAAAAGGAAGAAATCTTGATGAAAAGACACTTAATTATATAAATAAAAGTAAAACAGCAGCACTTATTAAAGGGTGTGTTCTTGCTGGAGCTTATATGGCTGAGGCAAATGATGAAGATATAATGAAACTTTCAAAATACGGTCATTATATTGGAATGATTTTTCAAATAATAGATGATATTTTAGATAAAACCGCAGATAGTTCGACTCTAGGTAAGACCGCTAATAGTGATGAACATAATAACAAATTTACATATGTTGATTTGTATGGAATTGACGAATGCAAAAGAATTTGTGAAGATTTAAATAGTAAAGCATTGAATGTTCTTGCCTCTCTTGATAAAGATGTAACAAACTTAGTTGAATTTACAAAATACATGTTAAATAGGAATTTTTAGAAACGTATGGGTGAAAAGAAAAGATTAGATATAATTTTGGTTGAAAGAGGATTTTTTTGTTCTAGGCAAGTTTCTAGGACAAACATAATGTGTGGAAACGTTTTGGTTGATGGAATTAAAATTTTTAAGCCTGGTGAAAAATTAAACGAAAATGTAGATATTACAATTTTAGGGAAAAAAGAAGGTATCTATGTAAGTCGTGCTGGAATGAAACTTAAAAAAGCGATAGATACATTTGGTATAGATCTGCATGGAAAAATTTGTTTTGATATTGGTGCATCTACTGGTGGTTTTACTGATTGTATGTTGCGTGAAGGAACTCAAAAAGTTTTTGCTGTTGATGTTGGTTATGGACAACTTGATTATAAGTTAAGAGTTGATGAACGGGTTGTTGTTCTTGAGAGAACAAATGTTAGATATATTGATGAAAATAGTTTTGATGAAAAGGCGAATTTTGCATCAATAGATGTTTCATTCATTTCATTGGAAAAGATAATAAATAAAGTTAGAGATCTTTTAGATGATAATGGACAAATTGTTGCTTTAATAAAACCTCAATTTGAGGCAGGGAAAGGTAAAGTAAATAAAAAAGGAATTGTAAAAGATAAAGAAGTTCATTTTGAGGTTATAGATAGAATTTTAAATTTTATGAGGGAGAATAATTTTGGAATTTTAGATTTAACGTATTCCCCAATACGTGGTGGAAATGGAAATATTGAATTTCTTGTACATCTGAGCGTTAATAATGGTGAAGATTTTGTAAATGAAGATTATATTTGGAATGTTGTAAACTTATCGCATGAAGATCAGAATTATGATTAAGGAGAAGTTTTATGATATTTGGTATATCGGTTAATACATCAAAACCAAACTATGAAACGATTTTGAAAAATATATGGATAACTCTTAAAAATAAGATACCTAATTGTAAAATTAAAATATTTTTGGATGGAGAAAATTTAAAGAGTGAAGAGTCTACTTTATCGTTTTTGTTCATAGTTGGTGGAGATGGAACAATTTTAAGGAACGTTAGCTTTCTTAAAAATCATAATACTCCACTTATTGGTATTAACTATGGAACTTTAGGTTTTTTGGCCAGCGTTGAAATTGGTGATATAGAAAAGGCTGTTGAATTTATACGAGATGAAAATTTTTATATTGAAAATAGAATTATGTTAAATACAACGATAGATTCAGATGATTGTAGCGAAGGTTGTATTGCACTAAATGATATTGCTATAACAAAGCTTCCATTATCAAGGCTGTTGAGGTTTAAGATTTTTATTGATGATAAATATTATAGTTTTTTTTCAGGAGATGGAATAATCATTGCAACTCCAACTGGATCTACGGCATATTCTTTGTCAGCAGGTGGGCCAATTATATCTCCAGATATAGAATCAATAATTATAACGCCTATTTGTCCACATTCATTAAATGCAAAAAGTTTAATAATCAGTTCTAATAGCGTAATCAAATTAGAAATAGATGGGCTTGATGATAATTGTTATGTAATTGTAGATGGTCAAAGACAGGAAGTTTTGAAGGGGAAACAATTTTTAAAAATTCGCAAACATTCTAAAAATTGTCCAATTATTAGATTTGATTTTTATGATTATTATAGTGTTTTGAGAGAAAAATTAATTAATAGAATTTAAATCTGCAAGGAGAGAATGCTGATATGTTGAAAAATAAACGGCATGAAAAAATTATAGATATTATAACGAATAAAGATGTAGAAACTCAAGAAGAGCTTGCTGATGAATTAAGAAATGCTGGTTTTGATGTAACTCAAGCGACAGTTTCAAGAGATATAAAGCTTTTAAAACTTATAAAAGTTTCAACAAGTTCTGGAAGTTATAAATATGGGATTCTTAATGATAAAGGCATAGAAGAAGCTAAGAAAATTGAGCGTTATAGAACAATAATTGCTAGCAGTATTTTATCTATGGAAACAATTGATAAAATTTTGGTTATAAGGACACTTCCTGGAGCGGCTTCTGTTGTTGGTGAGGTTATTGATTCATTAAATATAGAAGATATCGCTGGAAATATTGCGGGAGATAATACTATTTTTGTTATTGTAAGAAATGAAAATTCTCTTATTAATGTACAAAATAGAATAAATAAACTTATAAAAAGCTAGGTGGTTTATTAAATTGTTAAAGGAAATGAAAATCGAAAATTTTGCTTTGATAGATAATCTCCATTTAGAATTTAAAAAAGGTTTTACAGTTATATCTGGAGAAACAGGTTCTGGAAAATCAATATTAATTGATGCTATATGTTTTATACTTGGTTTTAAATTTAATAAAAATATTGTGAGAAATGGTGCTGATAAAACATTAGTTGAAGCAATTTTCGATATAAATCACGAAAAAATAAATGAAATATTTGAAGAAAATGGAATAACTTTTGACGATTATTTGTTTATACGTCGTGAGGGATATTTAAATGGTAAGAGTATTGTAAGAATAAATGGTAAGGTTGTAACTAACAATATTTTAAAATTAGTGGCAAAGTATTTAATGGACATCCATACTCAACACCAAAATTATGAATTATTAAATAATAGTAAGCACATTAATTATTTGGATAAATATATAGGCAGTGGAATTTCTTTTGAAAATTATCTTGAAGTTTATAAAGAGTGGAATAACGTTAAATCAAAAATTGAAGAAATTAAAAATAGTACACTTAATGAAAGTTATATTGATTATGTAAAATTTCAAATTAATGAGCTTGATAAAGCATCGCTTATTTCTGGAGAAGATGAAGAACTGGAAAATAGAATAAAGCTTCTTAATAATAGTGAAAAAATAAGTAAGACTATTAATTCAGTTATGGAAAATTTGAAATATAGCGAACAATATTCTATAAATTCAAATTTAATGAGTGCTATTAAATCTCTAAGGACAATTGATTATATTTTGGACGATGTAAAAACTATTGTTGAAAAATTAGAGGGAATTTATTACGAATTAGAAAGTGTTTTTGATGATATAAAAATTATTGGTGATGAAGTTCATTTTGATATAAATGAATTTGATGCTATAAATTCACGTATATATTTGATAAATTCTTTGAAGAAGAAATTTAATAAAAATACAGTTTTAGATCTTATTGAGTATAACAATGAGTTGCATGATTATTTAGACGAAGCATTAAATCAAGAAAGCATTCTTGAAAGATATGAAGCTAAGGAGAAAGAATTATTTAAGAAGCTCACAATAGAAGCAGATAAAATAAGTGAAATACGAAAAAAGTACGGAGAGCAAATCGAAAAGGAAATTATTTCTGAATTAAATTACATGGGAATGGAAAACATAGTTTTTAAAATTAATATTGCAAAAGATTCAAATTTTAATTCCCTGGGTAATGATAACGTAAACTTTTTTATTTCAACAAACAAAGGTGAGCCTTTAAAGAATTTATCAAAGATTGTATCAGGTGGAGAGCTATCAAGAATAATGCTTGCACTTAAAATAGTTTTTCTTGGGAACGAACCAATTGCTGGAATTATTTTTGATGAAATAGATACAGGTGTAAGTGGAAAAATTGCACAAAAAGTTGGAGAGAAAATGTATTATTTGTCTTCAAGATGTCAAGTGTTTTGTATAACTCATCTTCCACAAATAGCTAGTTTGTCAGATAATCATTATCTTGTTACGAAGAAAATTGAAAACGAAAAAACATTTACTGAAATTAGAATGATAAATTCAGATGAAAAAATAAATGAGATTGCAAAAATGATTGGTGGCGAGAACATAACAGAAAGTGCATTCCTTAATGCAAAGGAACTCATTGGAAACAAAAAAATAATAGAATAAATATATAGACAAAATGAAACAATAAATCATGAGTATATTTGCTCATGATTTTTTTTGTGTATTTATTATAGTTTCTGAAGAGGAGGAATCAAAATGCGGATTAAAAAATTTCTTAAAATTTTCGCAGTAGTTACTCCTATATTAGTATTGTTTTTATATATTTCCTCTGTGTTTATTAATATACCAGAGGTAATATTTTTGAGAGATGGAAGTAATTTAAAATTAAATAAAGGCATTATAAGTTATACTCTAAACAAAATATATGATAACATTTCTGAATACAACGTAGAGTTACTTGGATTTAAAATTAAAACTATTGAAGTAATGGCAATTCCTAAAGAAATTAAACTTTATCCAGGTGGAAATGTTGTTGGTATAAAATTGCAAACTAACGGTCCACTCGTAGTTGGATTTTCCGAAATAGAAAACTCAGAACAAAAACCTTATAGTCCATCTAAAGAAAGTGGAATAAATTTAGGTGATGTAATTCTTGATGTAAATGGAACAGAAATAAATTCATCTGAATTTTTAGCCGAAACTTTAAATTCTTTAAAGAGTGATGATGAAATTGATATAAAGGTTGAGCGAGATGGGAAGACCATGAATAAAAAAGTTAAACCCATAAAAGGAAATGATGGTAAAAATAAAATTGGTTTATGGGTTAGAGATTCAACAGCTGGAATTGGGACGGTAACATTTGTAGATCCTGAAACAGGATTATATGGAGCGTTAGGTCATCCAATAACTGATGTTGACACAGGAGATATTATTAAAATCAGCAAAGGAAATATAGTTAATTCATCAATCGTAAATGTTAAAAGAGGAGAAAAAGGAAATCCAGGAGAGTTAAAGGGAGTTTTTATAAATGACGATACAACTTTAGGCAATGTTATGTACAATACTAAGTATGGAATATTTGGAGAGTATAGTTTAGAAAATTTTAGTGGAGAAAAATTAAGTATAGGATTGAAAGATGAAATACAGGAAGGTCCAGCTCAAATTATTTCAACTATAGATAATGGAGAACCTAAAATGTATGATGTTGTAATAGAAAAGTTACTTCAACAAGATAATCCAAGCTCAAAAAGTATGATAATAAAGGTAACAGATGAAGAACTTCTTGAGAAAACAGGTGGTATTGTTCAAGGAATGAGTGGAAGTCCGATAATACAAAACAATAAATTGGTTGGGGCAGTAACACATGTTTTGGTTAATAAACCTGATACTGGATATGGTATTTATATAGAATGGATGCTTAAAGAGAGCAAAATGTTTGATTGATTTTATACTACATTAACTAAGTTAATGTAGTTTTTTATTTCGAGAAAAAATTATAAAAAAGTATTACAATTAAGAGGATATTTTGAATTTTTGTCGAACAATTAAAAACAGGATTAAAAGAGGCGAATTTTTAAAAGGAGCGAAAAAGTTGGAAGAGAATAAAATAAAAATTTTGATTGCTGATGATAATGATGAATTTTGCATAATTTTAAAAGACTATTTAAACAATCAAGAAGATTTTGATGTTGTAGGAATTGCCAAGAACGGTCTTGAAGCATTAAAATTTATACAAGAAAATAAACCAGATTTAGTTATACTTGATATAATAATGCCACATTTAGATGGTTTAGGTGTTTTGGAAAAATTGAATTTAAATAAAGATTCAGAATCAGCTCCTAAAGTTATTGTATTATCAGCTGTTGGACAAGACAAAATTACACAAAATGCTATTAAGTTAGGTGTAGATTATTATGTTTTAAAGCCTTTTGATATGGATGTATTTATTAAGAGGATAAAACAGATGTTTAATATTGTGGCAGAACAAAAATATTTTATTCGAAATGAAGAATATATCATTAATTCGTCAAGTAAAAGCTCCGAAGATTCTTTTAAGCAAACAGAATCTATGGATTTGGAGAGTGAAATTACAAGTATAATACATGAAATAGGAGTTCCCGCACATATAAAGGGATATTTTTATTTAAGGGAAGCTATATCAATGGTTGTTAATGATATAGAGTTGCTTTCTGCAGTTACGAAGGAACTTTATCCATCAATAGCTAGGAGATATAATACAACTTCTAGTAGAGTAGAGAGAGCTATTCGGCATGCTATTGAAGTTGCATGGAGTAGAGGACAGATTGAAAGCATAAACAAAATTTTTGGTTATACAATACATAATGAAAAAGGTAAGCCGACGAATTCAGAGTTTATTGCTATGGTTGCTGATAGGTTAAGACTTAAAAATAAAGTTGGATAAAAAATTATAAAGCAAGAGAATCATAAGAATCTCTTGCTTTATAATTTTATTTACGGACTCTTTGAATTTTAGTTGTACTTTTTGGTTGTGGTTGATCTACTGGAATTAAATCTTGTTTGTTAGATAAATTTCTTATGTTTAATATTTTGATACTCTCGTTCTTTTTGTCTTTAAGAGCTTGAACTATAATAAGATGTCCTTGATGAATATTCATGAAAGTG
The DNA here is from genome assembly GCA_017889345.1 of Clostridiales bacterium. GTDB lineage: Bacteria > Bacillota > Clostridia > Clostridiales > Clostridiaceae > Dwaynesavagella. Next base: position 11,473 of record JAGHEJ010000085.1, read on the forward strand.
GGTTTTTTGAACCAACGTTTTTTCTTGTAAGTACATTTTATAACGTTTTTACTACGTTCAGGTTTAACAAAAACAACAGCTGTAAGTACGTAGAAAATCCATAAGTACCTTTTTACATCAACCTTAACTGATAATACATTTCCTTGTGCTTGAGTTAATCTATCTCCATATTTTTTGAGATAAGATTTAGTATAGTAATCTGTTAGTTTATCTCTAAAACCCATTTATAAACTCCTCTTCCTTAAAATTGTATATGTATATAGTATTATTTTATTTTTTGTAATTCAATATTTTTTTATTAATAACATTTAACTTTTATGTATAATATAGCTAAGAATTTTATTAAAATTATTTTTTAAAGGGGATAATTAGAGATGTTTAGTAAATATTTTGATCATACAATTTTAAAAGCTGACGCTACTGAGAAAGAAATTTTAAATTTATGTGAGGAAGCTAAAAAATATAATTTTGCATCAGTATGTATAAATCCTTGCTATATTAAAACTTGTGTTGAAAAATTAAAAGGAACAGATATTGATATTTGTACAGTAGTTGGATTTCCATTAGGAAGTATGACTACTGAAGCAAAACTTTTTGAAACAGAGCAAGCTCTGAAAGATGGTGCAACAGAAATAGATATGGTTATTAATATCGGTAAACTTAAAGATAAAAATTACGATTATATAAATAATGAAATTTCTTCTCTAAAAAAAGTTTGTGGAGATAAAGTTCTTAAAGTTATAATTGAAACTTGTCTTTTAACAGATGATGAGAAAATTAAAGCTTGTGAACTTTCAAAAGAAGCTGGAGCTGATTTTGTAAAAACTTCAACAGGAATGTCAAAAGGAGGAGCTACTAAAGAAGATATTGCTCTTATGAGAAAAGTAGTTGGAGAAAAATTAGGGGTTAAAGCTTCTGGAGGAATAAAAGATTTAGATACTGCAAACAGTATGATAGAAGCAGGAGCAAGTAGAATAGGTTGTTCTGCAACAGTGAGTATTATTGAGAGTAACATAAAAATTTAAAGATAGTATAATATTTTACAATAATTAAGAATATAAAATTCTGGTGCAATAAATTTATTTTGCTACCAGAATTTCTTTGTATATTAAAAAAATGTGCAGATATTCGAAATTTAAAACGTAGAAGGTATATGGAATATTTTTGAAAAAAGGAGATGATTTTTGTGGATAAAAGAGAAATATTTTTAAATGAGCAAGATTATCAAGAAATAATGAAAGAATCATTAAAAGAAACATTAGAGTAAATAATGATTAAAATTTCAAAAAATATTTATTTTACACAAAAAAGATAAATAATATATTTGTAAGAGAAATTTTATTTGCGAGGAATTTAAGTGTCAAATATGGGATATTTATATGAGAATTTTCAATTAGAAGAGTATATGTTAGATTTTTTGAGGAGTGTTTTATCGACTGAATGGGATGGCGATAAAAAAGAAATTGTTTTCTTTGGAGATTCAATAATTAGAGATTATGATTTAAGTAGATTTTTTCCAGATGTAAAAAGTACATTGTTTAATTGTGGAGTTTCAGGTATAACAACTCATGGACTGTTTAATATTGTGAAACAAGGAGTTGTTAGGCATAATCCTAAGGCGGTAGTTATATTGGTTGGAACTAATGATATGAGTGAATATTACAATAAACGTGATCAAGAAATTATTTCAAATTTGGCACAAATAATTACTGAATTAAAATTAGTTTTAAAAAATGTAAGGATAGTTCTTATTTCAATTTTGCCTTGTGATGAAGATAGGTATGGCAAGTATGCAATCCCCGGATGTGGACGTGAAAATTCACGTATTAAGAAAGTAAATACAATTTTAAAAGAGTTTCAGAATATTTTTAATGGTCTTACTTTTATAGATGCGTTTACTCCATTATCTGATGTATCGGGAAATTTAATTAATGCCTATACTCATGATGGAATACATCTTACTTTAAAAGGATATGAAAAATTAACTGCAATACTTAAGCCTGTTATTCAAGAAATATTGAAAAAAGATTGAAAATAAACAAAAAAGTTTACATACTTAGTTATGTAAACTTTTTTAATTTTTTGATATTATAGATACATTTAGTATAGAATTGTGAGGGGAATTAATTTAATGAAAAGACAAACAAAACAAAAATTAATAACGTGTATTTCAATAGGGATAGCAATAATATTTTTATCTACTATTGTGTTGAGTTTAATAATTTGATAAATGATATATTCAGAGAGGGTTAAAATTTAAATATGATTTTAAAATCTATAGAAATAAGAGGATTTAAATCATTTGCTGATTTTACGGAACTTATATTTAAAGAAGGAATAACTGCTGTTGTTGGCCCTAATGGTAGTGGAAAAAGTAATATTTCAGATGCGATAAGGTGGTGTCTTGGAGAACAAAGTGTTAAGAATTTGCGTGGCGGAAAGATGGAAGATGTAATTTTTGCAGGAACACAATTTAGAAAACCTGTTTCTTTAGCACAAGTATCTCTTACTATAGACAATTCGAAAAGAGATTTACCAATAGACTATAATACTGTTACGGTTTCTAGAAAATTATATAGATCTGGTGAAAGTGAATATTTAATTAATAATAAGATTTGTAAATTGAAAGATATACATGAATTGTTTTTTGATACTGGTATTGGTAGAGAGGGATATTCTTTAATAGGTCAAGGTAAGATAGAAGCAATTTTAAGCGGAAAAGTTGATGATCGTCGTTCAATTATAGAAGAAGCCGTAGGAATAACTAAGTATAAGTTTAAAAAGCATGAAGCTCAAAATAAAATTAACAATGCAAATGAAAATTTAACAAGAATAAACGATATATTAAGTACTTACTATGAATATTTAAAACCTTTGTACATAGAGCAGGAAAAAGCTAAAAAGTTCTTGGAGTTTTCCAATGAGTTGAAGCAAATAGAAACTTTGCTTATCTTAAACAATCTTTATAAACTCAATATTGAAATTAGAAATTTGAAGGGTGAATTATCTAAATACAAATCACAATTTGATGAAGTTAATACAACAAAAGAGAATTTAGAAAATGAAAAATTGAAATTTGAGAGTGAATTGGAAAATTTATCTCTTGAGGAAAAGGAAAAGAGAGATAATTACTACAAGATTAAAGATGAAATACAAATTTATAATGGTGATTTGATTAATCATAAAAGTAATATTAATGTTTTGATTAATTCAATTGAGATTTATAAAAAGCAAATGGATGAAAATTTAGCGAATATTGGTAATATTAATTCGAGGGAAAATATTATAAATCGCACTAAGATAGAACTTACAAATGAATTTGATCAGCTAAATAGTTATTTGAATAGTTTTAATGATATTTTTGAAAATAAGAATAATGAAATAATTAGTTTGAATTTGGAATTGGATAAAATTAAAAGCGAAGAACTTAAAAATTTTGAAGATAATACAAAAATTAAAAGCAGAATTGATTTTTTAAATTCTAAGAATGAATCTTTGACAGCTGAGAAAGAATCCATAATATATGATAAAAATATAATTGAAAAACGTATTTCAAATATTTCAGACGAAATTCTTCAAAAAGAATTCGAAAGAGAAGTGAAATATAAAGAGTTAGTTTCTAATCAAAATAATAGTAAAGAATTATTAAAACAAGTCGATGATAATCAAATAGAACTGAATCGATATAAAAATGATTTGGAAAATTTAAATAAATCCATTGTTATGAAGAAAACAAATTTAAATATGCTTGTGCAATTTGAAAATAGATACGATGGATTTAGTAGAACGAGTAAATCAATAATGAATGAGATTACTAATGGTAAGCTTGGGAAATTTAAAGATAAATGTTTTATTGTTGGAAGTATTTTTAACACAAAACAAGAATATGAGCTTGCTATTGAAACTGTTATTGGTGGACATATTTCAGATATTATTGCTGATGATGATTTAATTGTTAGAGAAATAATTAATTATTTAAGGCAACATAATTTGGGAAGAGTTACTTTTCATCCATTAAATCTTATTAAAGAGTTTAGTAATAAAACTACTTTGGATCTTAATGGGCAAAAGGGATTTATTGATTATGCCATTAATCTTATAAATGTTGAAGATAAATTTATAAAAGTTGCTAGGAATATTTTAGGTAAGACAATTATTTGTGATAATATGGACAATGGAATTAATATTGCGAAGTTTATAAATTTTTCTAACAGAATAGTTACCTTAGATTCTCAAGTTATAAACTCTGGTGGTTCAATTACTGGAGGAAGTAATTTTTCTAAGAATTTAAATATACTTGGACGCAAAAGAAAGATTGATGAGCAAACTGCAAATATAAATGAGGAAGTTATTAAAGTTAGACAAATGGAAGATGAATTTTCTAATTGTAAAAAGACATATGAAGAATTAATGAATCGTTATAAAAATTTAGAATCTTCCATACAAGATCTTAAAATTAATTTACTTACAATTGATAACGAATTGAATTTAAAAAATGATATTAAATCGCGTGAACTTGAAGAAAAAGATAAAAAACAAAACTTATTAGAAGAATTGGATAGAAATATTTCACAAAATGATAGTGAGATTGATTCTTTGAAAAAAGAATTAATATCTAATGAGGGCATGGCTAAGAAGATTAAATTTGATATTAATGAGATAAGCAGTAAAATTGAAAATTATAGGAGGCAAATTAAAGATGAAGAAGATAAAATTACCGTTGATAAAATTAGGAAAGCTAAATTGGAAGAGAATATATCAAATATTTGCCAGGAGATCGAACGAATTACACTAGAAAAGAGAAGTATTCTTTTAACAAATCAAAATATACAAAAAGAATTTGATAATATTAATTTGAAAATTAATGAACATAATTTAAATATTAAATTGTTGCAAGAGAAGATTGATAATCTCACTGAGCAAAATAAAGAAAGTGAAAAAGAGTTTGATAAATATATTATTAAGCAAAGTGAGATTAAAAATAAAGTTAAAGAATTAAATACGTACATAGATGATGCAAAGCAAAAAGTTTATATGTTTGAAAATAATATGAATGGTTTACAATTGAAACTTGTAAAATTTGAATTAGAATTTAATACTTCAAATGAAAGATTGTTAAATGAGTATAAATTGGAATTTAATGAAGAAAATAGTGAAGAGTATTTCTTGGAGAATTCCAAAGTATCCTCCTATAATAGAAAAGTTCAATCATTAAAAGGAAATATTTCAGAATTAGGAAATGTAAATCTTAAATCTATTGAAGAGTATGAGGAACTTAGCAAGAAAGTTGAATTTATAACGCAACAAAAAGAAGATTTAGATAATAGTAAGAGAGAGCTTGAACAATTCATAAATGAAATCACAATTAAGATGAAAGAAATTTTTAATGAGAATTTTAAAATCATTAATAATAATTTTGATAGAACATTCAAGGATTTATTTAGAGGGGGAAGTGCCTCTTTAGTTCTTGGAGAAGGAGATGAACTCGAGAGTAATATTGATATTATTGTTCAACCTCCTGGAAAGAAACTTCAAAATTTAAATCTTTTATCTGGTGGAGAGAAGGGACTTTCAGCAATTTCACTTTTATTTGCTATACTTAGAATGAAACCTGCTCCATTTTGTGTTTTAGATGAGATTGAAGCAGCATTAGACGATAGCAACGTTTTGAGGTTTACTGAATTTTTAAAAAGATTTTCAGAAGACATACAATTTATTGTTATTACTCACCGAAAGACAACTATGGAATCAAGTGACATTATTTACGGAGTTACGATGCAAGAAAAGGGTGTATCGAAAATAGTATCTATAAACTTGGCTAATTATAAAGTTTAAAGGAGTTTGTAATGTTTAATGATTTTTTTTCAAAGCTAAAGAATGGACTTAACAAAACTAAAGAAAATTTTACTGACAAGTTAAACTCAATTTTGGGAATTGCAATAAGTATTGATGAAGATTTGTATGAAGAAATTGAGGAAATGTTAATTACAAGTGATATAAGTGCAGATACTGCATTTGAAATAATAGAGGAACTAAGGAAGATAATACGTGAGAGAAAAATAAATGATCCAGAAATGATCAAGCCTGTTTTAAAAGAGATTATGGTTGAAATGCTTGGAGATATTGAGGATTCTTCTGAGGAAAAATTCCCTAAAATAATTGTTATGATTGGTATAAATGGTGTTGGAAAGACAACAAGCATTGGAAAGCTTGCACATCATTTTAAAAATGAGGGGAAAGAAGTTTTAATTGCTGCGGGAGATACATTTAGAGCTGCAGCTATTGAACAATTACAAGTTTGGGCTGATAGAGTTGATGTTAAAATGATAAAACATGATCAAGGCTCAGATTCTTCAGCTGTAATTTTTGATGCTATAAAATCTTTTAAGGCTAAGTCTGGAGATGTTTTAATATGTGATACTGCTGGAAGGCTTCACAACAAAAAGAATCTTATGAATGAGCTTAAAAAAATAAGCAGAATAATTGAGAATGAATACACAGAAGCCGAAAAAGAAATTTATCTTGTTTTAGATTCAACGACAGGTCAGAATGCTTTGAACCAAGCTATTGAATTTAAGGAAATAGCAAATATTACAGGACTTATTTTAACTAAACTTGATGGAACAGCTAAAGGTGGAATGATTCTTTCTATAAAGAAGAAGCTTGGAATTCCAGTTAAATATATAGGTGTTGGTGAGGGGATTGATGATCTTCAAAGATTTCATCCTCAAAGTTTTGTTGATGCATTATTGTAAATATGTCAAGTAATTTTACTTGACATATTTTTTTTGTAGTGTTAGAATGTTTAAGGTAATGGATAAAAAAGATTTAGAAAATAGGAACGAAATTATATTACTCATAGATATTTATGGGGATCTTTTAACTGAAAAACAAAGAAATATTTTAGAGTTGTATTTCTTTGATGATTTATCGTTAGTTGAGATTTCCAAGATTAATAATTCTAGTAGACAATCAATTTTATATTCAATTAATAAGAGCATTGAGCAGCTAGGAATTTTTGAAAGCAAGATGAAAATACTTGAAAAAGATTCAGAGCTTAAGATAAAGAAGGCTCAATTAGTTGAAAAGTTAAGGGAGTGTTTAGATTATAAATCCAATCTCGAAATATATAAATTGATTGAAAATTTATAAGTTGGGAGGGACAAAATGGCTTTTGATGGTTTAGCAAGTAAACTTCAGGGAGTTTTCAAAAAGCTTAGAGGTAAAGGAAAATTGTCTGAGCAAGATATTAAACTTGCTATGAGAGAAGTAAAGTTAGCATTACTTGAATCTGATGTTAACTATAAGGTTGTAAAAACTTTTGTAAATAATGTTAGTGAAAAAGCTTTAGGCGAAGAAGTATTAGAAAGTTTAACCCCAGCTCAACAAGTAATAAAAATTGTAAATGAAGAATTACAATCTATAATGGGAAATGAACAAAGTAAGTTAAATTTTAATCATAATGGAATTACGGTTGTTATGCTTGTAGGTCTTCAAGGTGCTGGTAAGACGACAATTGCATCGAAACTTGCGTTACATTGTAGAAAATCTGGTAAGAATCCATTATTAGTTGCGTGTGATATTTATAGACCTGCGGCTATTAAGCAGTTGCAAGTTTTAGGTAATCAAATAAATGTTCCAGTATTCTCCTTAGGTGATAAAGTTAAGCCGATTGATATTGTTAAAGGTGCATTAAAAGAAGCTGAAACTAATTCAAACAATCTTGTTATTATTGATACTGCTGGACGATTACATATTGACGAAGAGTTGATGAGTGAACTTAAAGATATTAAAGAAGTTTCAAATCCACACGAGATTTTAATGGTAATTGATTCAATGATTGGTCAAGAGTCTGTTAATATTGCTCAAACATTTAATAAAAATTTGGATGTTACGGGATTTGTTTTAACGAAGCTTGATGGAGATACAAGGGGTGGAGTTGCTCTATCTATAAAAGAAGTTATTGGTAAGAACATCAAGTTTATAGGTACTGGTGAAAAAGTTGGAGACTTAGAAGTTTTTCATCCAGACAGAATGGCGTCGAGAATACTTGGAATGGGTGACGTTCTTTCTTTAATTGAAAAAGCTCAAGAAGCTATAGATAAAGATGAAGCTCAGAAACTTAGCGAGCGTATGCTTGCCAACGAATTTAATTTTGAAGATTTTAAAACTGCGATGCAACAGATGAAAAAGATTGGTTCGTTTTCTAAAATTTTAGAAATGATACCTGGAATTGGTAGTTCTATGAAGGAACTTAAAAATATTAATTTGGAAGATAGCGAGAAAGAGCTTGGAAAGATTGATGCAATAATAAATTCTATGACTATAAAAGAGCGTAGGAATCCCAAATTATTAATAGGTTCTCCATCGAGAAAAAATAGAATAGCACGTGGTTCAGGAACTACGATACAACAAGTTAACAAACTGATTAAAGATTTTGAGAATATGAGTAAACTTATGAAACAGTTTAATGGTCTTGGTAAGGGTAAGTTTGGAAAGAAAGGATTTTTTCCTAAGTTGCCGTTTTAAATAGACAATATAGGAATTAAAATATTTATAAATTTTAGGAGGAATTTTATATGGTAAAAATAAGATTAAGAAGAATGGGAAGCAAAAAGAAACCATTTTACAGAATAGTTGTTGCTGATTCAAGAAGCCCAAGAGATGGAAAATTTATAGCTGAAGTTGGAACTTACAATCCAATGAAAGATCCAGTTGAATTCACTTTAAAAGAGGAAGAAATTAAAAAATGGATTTCTAATGGAGCTCAACCAACAGATGCTGTTAATAGATTATTAGTTAAGGCTGGTATCAATAATTAATTTTAGTTTAATGGTGTTTGAAAATGATAAAACATTTTGCTATAGGTAAGATATCTAAACCCCACGGAGTTAGAGGTGAAGTTAATATCATACCTTTTGATGAAGATTTGAGCATTTTTGAAAATTTAAATCGAGTTTTCCTAAGTAACAGCGATACAAATGAAAATGATTTGAAAGAAGCTGAGATTACTTCAATTAAATTTAAAAACAAAAAAGTTGTTGCAAAACTTAAAGATTGTGATACTTGTAATGAAGCTGAGCTTTTGAGAAATAAGTTCATACGAATTGCGAGAGAAGAAATTTCATTAAAAGAAGGGGATTATTTTATTGCAGACATTAAAGAGTGTAATGTCTATGATGATGAAGGAACTTTCTTAGGTAAAATTTCTGAGGTAATACAAACTAAGAACAACGACGTTTATTGGATTAAGAAAACAAATTTAAATGAGGAATTATTAATTCCTGTGCTTAAATCGATAGTTGTTGGGATAAATATTGATGATAAAAAAGTTATTATTAAGCCAGTAAAGAGTTGGTCTTTATGAAGATAAGTATTCTGACTTTGTTTACGGATATGTTTGAAGTTTTCAATCATAGTATCGTTAATAAGGCGAAGAATAATAATATTGTTGAAATTAATCTGATTAATATCAGAGATTTTTCGAATAATAAACATAATAAGGTTGATGATTATCCTTTTGGTGGTGGAGCTGGTATGCTTATGAGTGTTGAACCAATATACAATGCCATTAGGCATACTAAAAAGACTGAGAGAGATAAGGTTATTTATCTAGGACCAAGAGGGAAAATTTTTAATCAGAAGAAGGCGCAAGAATTATCTACACATGATCATTTGATATTTTTGTGTGGACATTATGAAGGCATTGATGAGAGATGTTATAATTTTATTGATGAAGAAATTTCGTTGGGAGATTTTATTTTAACGGGTGGAGAAATGGCTGCGATTCCTATCGTGGATAGCATAATTAGATTGATCCCATCAGTTATAAATGAAAAGAGTCTTGAAAGTGAATCTTTTAGCGGAGAATTAATGGATTTTCCTCAATATACGAAACCATGTAGTTTTATGGGGATGGATGTTCCGGAAGTTCTTTTATCTGGTAATCATGCCAAGATTGATAAGTGGAGACGTGAAGAGTCGTTAAAAATAACACGTAAATTTAAGCCGTATTTATTGGAAAACAAAAAATAAATTGGAGGTTTTGAAGAATGAATGATTTAATTAAATACATAGAGAAGGAATATATGAAAAAAGATGTTCCAAGTTTTAGCATTGGAGATACTGTTAAGGTAAGTATTCTTATCACTGAGGGAAATAAAGAGAGAACTCAGGTTTATGAAGGAACAGTTATAAAAAGACAAAACGGTGGAGTTAGAGAAACTTTCACAGTTAGAAGAATTGCTTATGGTGTTGGAACAGAGAAAACTTTCCTTTTACACTCACCAAAAGTTTTAAATATTGAAGTAGTTAGAAGAGGTAAAGTTAGAAGAGCTAAACTTTACTACTTAAGAGACAGAGTAGGAAAAGCTACTAAAGTTAAAGAGAGAATCGGAGATAAAAAATAATTTAGTTTTGAGTTGAAATAGTAAATTCGTAAAAGGATTTGCTATTTTATTTTTTATTAGGAGTTACGTTATGAATATAAATTGGTTTCCAGGTCATATGTTTAAGACCCAGAAAGAAATTAAAAGTATGATAAATCTTGTTGACATTGTTATAGAAATTCGTGATGCAAGAGCTATGATTTCAACAACAAATCCTGACATAGAAAATTTAACCAAAGGTAAACCAAAAATTATTATTCTTAGCAAAGTTGATTTAGCTGATAAAAAAGTTACGCAAGAATGGATTAAATATTTTAAAGATCAGGGTGTTGAATGCGTTGATGTAAATATTTTGAAGAGTACAAATATTAAAAAGATTAATGAAAAAATTAATCTGCTTATGAAAGATAAACTTGATAAATATAGAGCGAAAGGTGTTAAGAATTATACACTAAGGGGAATGATTCTTGGAATACCAAATGTTGGGAAATCTTCTCTTATAAATAAGATTTCTAATAATAATATTGTGAAAGTTGGAAATAGGCCTGGTGTTACGAAATCAAAACAATGGATTAAAACAAAATGGGGAATTGAACTTCTTGATACTCCAGGTATTCTTTGGCCAAAATTTGATAATGAGAATGTTGCCTTAAATCTCGTTTATATCGGATCAATTAAAGATGAAATTCTTGACATAGAAGAGGTGGCCTATAAATTATTAGGTTACTTAACTGAAAATTATAAATCAAATTTAGAGGAAGTATATAAAGTTGAACTTACTGATGATGTTGGTGAGAATTTAGAGATTATAGGAAGAAAGTTAGGTTGTCTAACTAAAGGATCTTGTATAAACTATATGCGTTTATCAAAAGTTATTTTAGGAGATTTTAGATCAAGTAAGCTTGGAAATATTTCTTTAGAGTGTCCTGAAGATTTAAACAGAGAGGCTAGCTAAGATGAATTTTGATCAAATGAAAGTATCCGATATTAAAATTTTTTTGAGTAATATGAATATGGAAGAGAAAAATTTTGAAGAGATTTTAAATCAACTTGAGAATGATTCAAGATCTTCTGTAAAAAAATTATATGTTCAATTTAGAAATAAGCTTAATGCCATTAAACAAAATGAATTAATGGTTGAAGAGTTTTATAATTTTGATAGAGAATATATTTTGAATAGTCATTATGTTATTGCTGGATGTGATGAAGTTGGTCGTGGTCCACTAGCTGGTCCAATTGTTTGTGCATCAGTTGTGTTAGATTTATATAATCAAGATAAATTCATTAGAAACATAAACGATTCTAAGAAAATAAAGAGTAGAGAATTAAAAAAGGAATTGAGTGAAATTATAAAAGAGAAAGCTCTTTATTTTAAAATAGTTGAGATATCGAATGATGAAATTGATAAAATTGGTATAGGTGTTGCGAATCAAAAAGGACTTAAAGATAGCGTTGAAGGTCTTGGGGTTAATGTTGATTTGGTTCTATCTGATGGATATTTGGTTAAAGATTTGACTACAAAAAATATTTCCGTTATAAAAGGCGATACAAAAAGTGCGGCTATCATGTGTGCTTCAATTATTGCAAAGGTTTATAGAGATGAACTTATGATTAAATATCATGAAGAGTATCCTCAATATGATTTTTTAAACAATGTTGGATATGGTACAAAAGCTCATGTTGATGCTATAAAGAAATATGGATTTTGTAAATATCATAGGAGAAGTTTTTTGAATAACTATATTTAAAAAACATTTTCAATATAATTGTAGCTATATTTTTTATTTCCCCAAAATTTAATTTCCATAAGATCGAATTTAAAATATGAATTTTGGAGATTATTTTTAATTATAAAATAATTTGCAGTAGTTCGGATTTTGAATTTTTTACGAGGAGTAATTTGTTCTTTAGGTTCATAGATAAAATTATTTTTAAACATAGATAAATTTTTGACCTCAATAAATGATATAGTATTATTTTTAAAACAAATAATATCTATTTCACCTGATGATGACCTAAAATTTCTATTTAATATTTTAAAACCTTTATTGATTAATATTTTCGTTGCTAAATTCTCACCAATAGTTCCAAGTTCTTTTGATGTCATTAATACCTCACCTCTTTATAGTAATAACAACAAAATGAATAAAATAAACACAAATTTTAAAATGGAGGTAAAAAATATGATAGTAAGAAAAGCAAATTTAAATGATTTAGATGTAATTGTAGAATTTAATTTAAATTTGGCACTTGAAACAGAAGATAAACAATTGGATAAAGATATATTGAGAAAAGGAATCGAAAAAGTTTTAAAAGGTGAAATACAAGGTAAATATTTTGTTTGTGAAGAAGAAGGAATTGTTATTGGGCAGATGATGATTTTGTATGAGTGGAGCGATTGGAGAAACGGAGAATTTATTTGGATACAGAGTGTATATGTTCATAAAGATTACAGAAGAAATGGCGTATTTAAAATGTTATTTAATCACGTAAAAGAATATTGTGATTCAAATGAAAAATTTGTTGGTTTAAGATTATATGTTGATAAAGAAAATTTAAAAGCTCAGCAAACATATGCTCAAATGGCAATGTATGAAAACAATTATTATATGTATGAATATATGAAATAAAAAACAAGGCTGAATTTAATCAGTCTTGTTTTTTTGCAATAATTTCCATAGAGCCACATTATAATGATTACTTATTCTATAATCCAATAATTTAAATCTTGAAGATTTTAATAAATTTTCTAAACCATTTTTATCAAAATATGTTATATGCCATGGTTCATTCCACATTGCAGTTGTTGTTTTATGAAGTCTATTAAATGCACTTTTATAATTTGGAGTAGAAATCCATAAAACTCCATTGTCATCTAATAAATTGTGTATTTTTTTCAATCCTTTTTGAGGATCATCAAGATGTTCAATTACATCTCCCATTGAAATAATATCATATTTTTTATCTTCTGGCAGATCAAGAAAGTCGCAACATATAATTTCATGTTCAAGCAAGTTTGAAATTTTTTGAGCAATATCTTCTTCAATTTCAACGCAATCTATTTTATAATTCATTTCTAAAGCTGTAGCGATTAAAGCTCCATTACCGATTCCAATCTCTAGAATATTTTTTCCATTAGTGTATTGTTTTAAATTTTGTAAGATATCACACCAACTGCGTAATATATATGAAGATATTCCATTTATATCTTCAGTTATATTTTGATGTGGTTTAATAATTTTCAACGGATTATTTCTAATAGAAAATTTTGTTGGAAAATATTTACTATATAAATTAGAACATTTTTCGCATTTCATCCATAGTTTTGAAGGTAAAAAATTATTATTATAATTACTCATTTTATATGAAGGAGCATTGTGAAAAGGGATTCCTTTTCCTCCACATACAATACATTTTTCAAAAATTTTCTGATCATTTATAATTTCATCTTCATAAATGTAATTCTTCAAATGCTCTAACCCTAAAATTTTTCCTAAATCTGGTTTTATTTTAAACGCTTTAATTATTAAATCAAAAGATAATTCTGGATCAGATGTACGACATAATTCAGATGTAAAAATTAATGATAAAGCTTTAGCAGATGAATCCATTTGAATTTCGTCAAGTATATTTAAAAAGTTTTTAATTTCAGTAGAATTTATTTGCTTGAGACTTTTTAAAGATACATAAATTGATTTCAAGAATTCAAATGATTTCCAAAACACATGTCC
>JAGHEJ010000009.1 GCA_017889345.1 Clostridiales bacterium
AAAAATCCATGTAATGTTGGAAAAGTATTAGGATCAATAGCTATATTTCCTCCAACAGTTTTCCTTTTAATCTCCTCAAGTTCATAAATTCTATTATTAAAATCATCTATACTTATTTCATTCTTATTTTTATTTCCTATAATCTCATATTTTTCATCTTTTAAAAAAAATTCATCTGATGTAACTCCTAATACATCTAAGAAAATATAAAATTTATTTAAAGATATTGGTACTTTAGCATTTTCCATACTTGAAATTGTTGCAAGGCTAACACCAGTTTTTTCTAAAATATCCGTTGCTTTTATATTTTTACTTAATCTAAAACTTTTAAATCTTGACCCTAAAAATACAAAAAATTCCTCAGACGTATCGAAGGAATTTTCAAAAATATATGTATAATCATCAAACATTAAAAAATTCCTTACATCAATATCTAATATCTTAGATGCCTGAAAGAGAGTTTTAAAAGTTGTTACTCCATTCCTACTAATTCCATCTAAATTTTTAAGTCCATCAACTCTCCTAAAATAATTATAAGAAATTCCATTAAGTTTAATATACTTATCCATTTTTTTCTTTAAATTAACTCTAAATTTATTCATAAAAACAAACTCCTTTCACAAAATTAACCATTGACATTCAAATATATTTTGATGTATAATCAAGCCATAATTTGTAAAATAAAACAAATTCAACTAGCGTAGGAAACTTTTGAATTTGTTTACTTAGCATTAGTGCCAATCTATAGCACCAATATCAAATATAATTAAATACCACTATCTAAATGTCAATAACTCAAATATCAAAAGCATTAAAATAAATTAATATTTCAATACCCTTTCAACGTCAATATATATTTAATCTTAAAGAAAGGAGCTTATCCATGAGTCTTTTTAATGCTGTTATGAGATCAGATTTACTCTCAAAAGGTTGTAAACTTTATTACACCAAACTATTTAATCGTAATAAAAAATCAAAAAGCAATAATTGGAAAATTATTGCTGGCAAGTATGAAAATTATAATTTTATAATTGCCAGAGATATAGAAATATCCAAAAAATTAAACATAGGCTTAACAAGCATTTACAAGTATAAAAAGACCCTTAAGTCTTTAGGATTAATAGACACTCTACCCAAATTCACTACTAGAACAAACCAATGTAAAAACTACCACTATAGACAATTAACGGTAGTTGTTAATACACTACCTAAAAAGTTTATAAGTAAAACTTTGGTTTTTTGTAATAGTATTAAAAAGGCTAGAATCCTTAAAACTTCTAACGCTATTATATCACAAGTTAAGAAAAGTTTAAATAACACAGTTAAAAATATTCATACAAAAATTAAAAAAATGTTGAATAATGTAAAAAATACTAATTATATAAATACAAATAACAGCTTAAATAACTTAAACAAAGAAGATGTACAAACTGTAGTTAATATGCTTAATACATATAAAATAAGTTTTAAAAAATATGAAATTAAATATTATTTAGATCTCTACAACAAATCGGAAGAAAAATTCACTCAAACTTGTAAGTATTGTAGTGATAAAAAAAATATCTATGCACCACTTAAATATTTTACTAAAGTATTTGAATCATCACATAAACCTAAAAACAATTTTTTAAATTTTAAACAAAGAGAATATGACGATACATTCTTTGATAGTTTAATAGATCAGGAGGTTTTATTATGAATCATAGTACAGATGATATAGTTATTTTTGAAGAATGTCCTGGACAAATTTCAATATTTGATTTATTGCAATTAAATTAAATGGATAGAATTACTGTTTTACTTAACGAAAGACAAGCTCTAAAAATTAAGTTGAACAACTATAAATCATTATTAAATAAAACAAAATCAAAGAATGAAATTATTAGAATAACTAAAGAAATGATTCAATTAAATGAAAAGATTAAATCTATAGATTTGATTATAGAAAATTTAAAAGGAGTCTAAAACACTTTATTATGATAAATACATTCAAAGAATTAAAAGACTTCTTCAATACATGTAATCATAACTATATTGGCATTCTCTATAGAACACCAAACTATAATTTTTCCATCGAAATATTAGACAAGCATTCTAAAAATGATTGGATTAATTACATAGAAAATGAAATAAAAACCTATTTAAATATATATGATTTCTGGTGTTTCTATACTACTGAACAAATAGAACAGATGCCAAGATTAAAAGAACATTTTAATAAACAACTTAACGAATTTACCATAAACAAAGATGGTTCTTTATGGTTTGTAACTAATTTTATTACTGAAATAACAAAAGTTTATTCAAGTAATAACTTATTTGACATTATAGAAAATTTAAAATTATAAATCATATTACCAACGTCGGCAAAATGATAAATGGAGAGTAACGAATGACAAAAATGATTTTACCTATATACCCTGAATATATAGATCTTATAATTAAAGGTAAAAAGAAATATGAGTTTAGAAAATTTACTTGTAGAAAAGAAATCAAAACAATTCTCTTATATACAACAGCTCCAACAAAAGCCATAGTTGGAGAAGCTAAAATAATTGATATTATAAAAAACACCCCAGAAAATGTATGGAAAATAACTAAAGATTTTGCTGGTATATCTAAAGAAAATTTTGATCTTTACTATTACGATAAGAAAGTAGCTATAGCGTATGAATTAGGAAATATTAAAATATATAAAACCCCTAAATCTCTTAAAGATTTTAATTTAGATATTGTGCCAAGATCATTTGCTTATGTTTAAACATCATTTTGCCAATGTCAGGAAAATGATATTTCATATTCTGAAAATAAAAAACCATTTTGCCAACGTCAGCAAAATGGTTTTCAAAATAAACAAAGGAGTATTTATATGATAAACTTTACTACTGGTAATCTATTAAACTCACCTGCTGAATTTCTAGTTAATACTGTAAACTGTGAAGGTATAATGGGAAAAGGCTTAGCTTATCAATTTAAACTTAAATTTCCTAAAATGTATAAAGATTATAGTAAAGCTTGCAAAAATGGAACTTTAACCATTGGTAAATTACATTATTACAAGGAAAATAACAAAACCATAATTAACTTCCCTACTAAAGATAAATGGAGACAAAAATCTGATATAAAATATATAATAACTGGTTTAAATAAATTAATTGAACTTACCAAAATATTAAACATTAAAAATATAGCAATACCTGCATTAGGTTGTGGTAATGGTGGTTTAAATTGGAAAATAGTTAAATCAGTAATGATTAATAAATTAACTCCACTCAAAAACCACATAGAAATATTTGTATATGAACCATTTTGTTAACATCAACAAAATGATAATAAGAAAGGTGTTTATATTGCTTAACAACGAATTTTTAGAATTATTACAAAAAGAGCTTGAAAGTATTAATGTAAATTTAGAAATGAATCAAGAAATGTTAAATGAAGGCATAAATAAACTCAATCTAATTTACGGAGTAATTAAAGGTCTTGTTTGTTTAAATGATGAAAATTTTGAGGAATATTTAAATATAAAACAAGAAGAATACCCTATTTTCAAAAAATTCCTTGATAATATAAAAAAACATATTGAAATACTCGAAGAGCTTAGGAATTTTAAAGAAAGAGAAATTAATTTCACGAAAAAATATTTGAAATTATAAAAATATCTAAAAGGAGACTTAAAATGAATATATCAAAACTTGATGATTTAAGGAGAAAATACTATGTGTAAAATAATTAATTTTAATATCCTACTTAGAAATAAACTCGCTTATAATAAATCTACTCTAAAATTAAATAGTTTTAAATTAATAAACTTAAGATAAATTATGGACTACATAAAACAAAGAGAATTTAGAGAGTATGA
>JAGHEJ010000086.1 GCA_017889345.1 Clostridiales bacterium
ACATTGAGTTGAGCTTGTAGCACTACCAAAATAAAATCCTTCTGGAAACTTTATCATTTTTTATTTCTCCTCTCTTTAACTCTATCTTTTCTAAGCATAATAACTCCCATAAGAACAATAATTAATCCTCCAATAATCATAACTATTGGAGATGATGTCTTAGGAGCAAACATTATAAACAGTAATCCTATACTTATTAGGAACAATTTCCATAAACCTTGTTGCTTTTCCTGTTTACTCATAAACAAACCTTTCAAAATTTCATCAAAATAATATAAAAGCAGGAAGGACTACTCCAACCTGCAAAATATTTCTTCTTAACTATTTTTGTTTTCCATTCTGTTTGCAAGCATAACAAATGGTGTCCATATTAAAAATGATATAACAACATTAAGAATTGCAACAGCCGCTGCTAACAAATTTCCTCCCGTTGCAAAGAATGCATAAAATCCTACTGGCATAACCCATGGCACTTGTAAGAATACCGGTGGAATAATACCAAATGCTGTAAATCCATAAGCTATCGCTGCACAAATTGGAGGTATTATTAACCAAGGAATTATATAAATTGGATTTAAAACTATTGGCATACCAAATATAATTGGCTCATTAATGTTAAATACTCCCATTGGTGCTGATAACTTAGCAACAGTTCTTGCATCACTACGCTTTAAAAATGAAGATAGCGATTACAAGTCCAAGAGTTAATCCTGATCCACCTATTTGAGCATAAGCGTCGATTGAACCTCTCGTCCATAAATATGGCATATCTGTTGTTGTTTGGAATTGATTCCAATGCTCTAATTTATTAAGTAATGCTGGTGTATAAATACCTTCTGTTATAGGTGCCATAACATTTGATCCATGAAGACCAAAGAACCAAAATAATTGCATTAAAAACATTACAAGAATAACACTGAAAAATCCTTGTGATAAAGAAAGTAGTGGTTCTTGAATCCATTTAGTTATTAAATCATTAGGATACAATCCCGTTGTTGCTACACAAATTTGCGTTATAATTCCGAAAACGTATATAGCGATTGTTCCTGGTATAATTGCAGCAAAAGCATTGCTTACTGCTGGTGGAACAGTTTCAGGAAGTTTTATTGTAACTTTCTTAACCATCAATTTTATATAAATCATTGAAGAAATAAAACCAACAATTAAACATGTAAATAATCCTGTAGCTCCTGTGTACTGATTTCCTAGATATCCCCAAGAACTTACACCTGATAAAACTACATCTGTACCATTTTGTGCGAGACTAACATTTAATCCCAAAGACTTCAAAGCTTCAAGTGAACCAGAGCTCACACCCGGTAAGATATAATCAAAAATTGCACTTTGATTCATACAAGTAACAACAGAAGCAAAAGCAACAACACCTCCAGCAACTGGGTTTACATCATAAGATTTCGCCAAATGATAACCAAGAGCAAAAGTAAATACCATTCCAAGTATAACAATTGATCCAAAATAAACATTTCCATTAATGTTTATTAATTGTTGTACCGATTGTACAAATTTATTTCCAACTCCAAACCAAGTGTTTGGTAAGTCTCTTAAAAAAACATTCAGAAGTACAGCAATACTTCCAACCATAGTAACAGGCATGATAGATATAAAACCATCACGTATAGCAACTAAATGACGCTGGCTTCCAATTTTGGAAGCCACAGGCATGAAGTGTTTTTCCATCCATGTTAAAAACGCATTCATTAAGATCGATCCTCTCTATTTTTACTAACTATTAAAAATAATCTATTCTATTACTTACCAAGTAAAGATAACGCTTGTTCTAAAACTTTTTCACCATTCATTGTTCCATATGCCATCATATCAATAACAGCAACTGGTTTATCTCCAGCTATCTCTTTCATTTTTGATTCTAAGAAACGAACTTGTGGTCCTAAAAGTAAAACATCTGCTTTTGGCAAATTGTCTGCAGCCTCTGCATCAGATACAGCCCAAATTTCTGATTCAATTCCTTTAGCTTTCGCAGAATCTTTCATTTTATTAACCATCAAACTAGTTGACATTCCTGCTGAACATACAAGTAAAATTTTAACCATAAAATATTCCTCCATTTTTATCGGCCCATAAAAGCCAAATTTTTTACTTTTAAATATTAACATAAATAATCCTATTTTAAAGATACCACGTATAATTTATTTTCGCAACCGTTTTCTTTCACATGGTAAATTTTAATTAGTAAATGTCATTATGTTTTATTTTAAAATATATGGACATGCTAGAATTATATATGCTATAAACATAAAAGAAAATAAAACTTTTTCATCACGGGAGGTTTTTTACATGAAAGAAAAATTTATTAAGATTGTTACGATTGGTGGGGGAAGTAGTTATACACCTGAATTAGTTGAAGGATTTATAAAACGATATGATACTTTACCGATAGATGAATTATGGCTAGTTGATATTGAAGCTGGACGTGAAAAATTAGAAATCGTTGGAGCTCTTGCTAAACGTATGGTTGAAAAAGCAGGAATCCCAATGAAAATAATTTTAAGTTATGATCGTAGAGAAGCTCTTAAAGATGCAACTTTCGTTACTACTCAAATGCGTATTGGTCGTCTACCTGCTCGTATTCTTGATGAGCGTATTCCAATTAGTCATGGAATTATTGGACAAGAAACAAATGGAGCTGGTGGAATGTTTAAAGCTTTCCGTACAATCCCAGTTATCCTTGACATAGTAAAAGATATGGAAGAGCTTTGTCCTAATGCTTGGCTCATTAACTTCACAAATCCTGCTGGAATTATAACAGAAGCGATAATTAAACATACAAACTTTAAGAAAGCAATTGGTCTTTGTAATGTTCCTGTAAATATGGTTGAAGGTTTTGCAAAAATGTTAGGGGCAAAAGAGGAAGACATCACAATGGAAATTCAAGGTGTTAACCATTTTATTTTTGCAACTGATGTATTTGTTAAAGGGGAATCAAGATTTGAAGAACTTCTACACAAATACGCAAATCTTACAGAAGAAGATACTATTCAAATGAAGAACTTCGTATCTCTTCCATACTCTCCTTCATTCATCGAGGGATTAAGAGCAATACCTTGTCCTTATCACAACTATTATTTCTTCACTCAAGAACAACTTAAAGAAGAGCTTGAGCAATTTAAAACTGGTACAGTTCGTGGTGAAGTTGTACAAAAAACTGAAGAAGAATTATTTAAAATTTATGCTCAAGAAGACCTTAAAGAAAAACCAGAACAACTTTCACAACGTGGTGGAGCAAAATATTCTGATGCAGCTTGTAATTTAATTCAAAGTATTTATAACAACACTGGAGATATACAATATGTTGACGTAAGAAATAATGGTGCAATTTCTGATCTTCCAAATGATAGTGCAGTTGAGGTTGCATGTAGAATAACTTCTGATGGACCAAAACCAATTTCAACAGGAGAACTTAAACCAACAATAAGTGGATACGTTCAAATGATGAAGGCTTTTGAAAAAATGGTTGTTGAAGCTGGAATAAAAGGTGATCGTAATCTTGCAATAACTGCTCTTAATTTAAACCCATTGTGTTCAAGCGATAAAATTGCAAACATTGTTGTTGATGAACTTATAGAAGCTCACAAAGAATACTTACCACAATTCAAATAAAAAATGTAGCTCACATTTGAGCTACATTTTTTTATCTAAATAATTTTAATTTTTTCCAGCTAATCTATAAAAACTTATAGCATAGATTTTTACATTCGTCAAAATATCTTCGATACTCATATATTCATTTGGATTGTGACTTATATTTTTTTGTCCAGGAAAACTTGGACCAAAAGGAACAATATTAGGC
>JAGHEJ010000087.1 GCA_017889345.1 Clostridiales bacterium
ACATATAAATTGATGTGGCAATCAATAGCGATGATATAAATGGTGATAATGATACTTCTAAACGTTGTTGCTTCCAGTCGAGAAAATGGGAGAGGTGAGATTCCTATGTTGCTGCCAAGCACCTATTGAAGTTAATTAAACTAAAGAAAAAAGAGAGGTATTTTTATGGAAACAAATCAAGATAAAGTTAAAAATACTAAAGAATTAATTATTTCAGGATATAAAATTACATTTTCCATAGCAGAAAATACAGAGAAATTAGAGTTAGAGGATTTGCTTGAAGAATATTTATATAATAAATTTATTAAAATTTAAAGCAAATAGAAAACGTATGTATTATAATAAATTGAAAGAGTATACATGATCCTTTTTATATTTCTAATTGCCTTTAGATGTTTAAGGAGGATATTTTGTTATGGAAAATTTAGCATGTATGTACTTGAGGTTATCTAAAGAGGATAGAGATAATAATGAAAGTAACTCTATTAGTAATCAACGAGAATTGATAAAATCTTTTTCATATAAAAATAATATTAAAATTGTTAGTGAATATGTAGATGATGGATATTCTGGTACATCGTTTAAAAGACCAGGTTTTATTCAAATGATAAATGATTTAAATGAAGGAAAATTCAGTACAATAATAGTTAAAGATTTATCAAGATTAGGAAGAGATTATATTGAATCTGGAAGATATATTCAAAAAATATTTCCATCAATGGGTGTGAGATTTATATCTATCAATGATAATTATGATAGTGATAATTCTAATGTAAATGATACACATTTTATATTACCTATAAAAAATTTTATAAATGATAGTTACTGTAGAGATATATCGATTAAAGTTAAAACTTCTAAACGCAATAAACAAGAAAGAGGAGAATTTGTTGGAGCATTTGCTCCATTTGGATATAAAAAAGATCCTAGCAATAAGCATAGATTTATTATTGATAATCAAGTAGATCATATTATTAAAAAAATATTTGATATGAAAATAGAAGGATATTCTTCAAATGGAATTGCGGACTTTTTAAATAATATGGGGTATGTGACACCATTAAAACATAAGAACAATCTTGGAAATAAGAAACGATATAGTTTTTCAAAAGATGGTAATAAATGGTGTGCAAAAATGATTAATAGAATTATAACGAACAATGTTTATATAGGAACTTTAGAACAATGTAAAAGTGTAAAAATAAATCATAAGTCAGATAAGAGAATAATTATTGATAAGCAAAATTGGATATCTAAAGAAAATATGCATGAAGGAATTGTATCTAAATTAAAATTTAATTTAGCAAATAAAATGTTAGTACGTGATTTAAGAGGTACTCCTGATGTTTTATCTGGGATATTGTTTTGTAAATATTGCGAAAGTCAAGTAACAAAAAGAACCATTATTCACGATGGAATTAAACATATTTATTACACTTGTCTAGGAAATAAGTATAAAAATCATTCTACTTATAAAGTAAGTGTAGAAGATGTAGTATTATTAATTAAAAAGATTGTACAAGAGTATTTAACTACTTATAAAATGTTAATAAGAAAACTTAATAATATTGATGTTCATAAAATAGAATCTGATTATTCATGTAATAACTTAATTAATGATAAAAATAAATATATGAAATTATATAATTCTTTACATGTTGATTTAGATGATGGACTAATTGATGAAAAAGAGTTTAAGAATTATAGATTAATATATAGTAATAAAATAAAAGATATTGATGATAAAATTAAATTTAGAAAAACAATTATAGATGAATTATTTCAAGAAATTTCTTCAGAAAAAATAGTTTCTGCAAGTAATAAATTTAAAAACGAATTAGATAGATTCACTTTAGTTTCTTTAATAGACCGTGTGGAAATAGGAAAAGATCAAGATTTTAATGTTATATTTAATGACTATAATAAATTAAATTTAATTAAAGAAATAGTAAATGACTATACTCCAGAATTGGAGGTAGTTAATAATGGCTAGGACAGCTAAAAGATATATGAAAAGTACTTCTAATGAGATAAATTATATTGGATATAATGTTTATAATGCTGGGATTTATACTCGATTATCTCATGAAAGAACAGAAATGTGGAGAAGTTTATCCAACTCTATTAATGCACAAATATATTACTGCACTAATTATGCTGATGAAGAAAATATAAATATTTATAAGACATATATAGATTATGAATATAGTGGTACAAATTTTGAAAGACCATCTTATAAAGAAATGTTACAAGACATTAAAAATGGTATTATTAATTGTATTATAATAAAAGATTTATCTAGGTTAGGTAGAGAGTATTTAGAAATGGGGATTCTTATTGAAAAAGTATTCCCATTTTTAGGAGTACGATTTATTTCGATTGATGATGATTTAGATACAAATAAGAATTTAGATAATAATAAATTATTTGAAATTAATATTAAAAATATAATTAATGATATGTATGCAAAAGATATTTCTGTGAAGATAAAATCTTCAAAAAGAAATAAAGCAGAGAATGGTTATTTTATAGGTACAGTTCCGCCATATGGATATAAAGTTATTAAAACTAAAAAAGGGCAAAAATTAGAAGTAGATTTTAATGTTAAATTTATAGTGCAAGATATTTTTAGATTATATTTAGAAGGTGTGTGTAGCCATACGATAGCCAAAATCATGAATGAAAAAAGATATTCTACACCACGTCAGTATTATAGAACAAAAGATATTTATACTAAAAATGATGAATATCAATGGAGTAAATCTGCGATAAATAGAATTTTAAAAAATCCATTATATACTGGTGACTTAATTCAATGTAAAACAGAGAATGATTTATCAAATAATATAAAACAAGTTTTTGTAGATGATAGTAAATGGGTGATTTTTAAAAATGCACATGAACCATTAGTTGATAAAAAAGATTATGAAAAAGTGCAGTTAGAACTAAAAAATAGAAAAGAGAATTCAGATTTTGTATTAGGTAAAAAACAAAATTCAATTTCATTTCCTAATAAATACAAAGATTTAATATATTCTAAAGAAAATAATAAACCATTATGGAGAAGAGCAATTCCTACAAGTATATATACAGATGCTAAGAAATATGTTTTTACTAGTAAATTTTATGATGGTAGAATATATAATTTTTTAATATCTATAACAGAGGATGAATTAGATAATATTATTGTAGAAACTTTAAAAATAATATTTTCTAATATTTTAGATAAAAAGAATTTTTTATCTAAAATAAAAAATATTATTAATTTACAAAGACAGAAAATTGATAATGAATTAATTAAGTTAAATGAACAGTTAGAAAAAGAGAATCTTAATATTAAATATAATTATGAAAGGTATAAATTAGGAAGTTTAAATAGAGAAATATATTGTAACAATAGAAAATTTATATTGAATAGAATTAAGAATTTGGAAGAAAAAGTAGCATCAAGTAAATATATTAAAAAAACATTTCTAAATAAAAAGCGATATATTTTAGATTTAGCAAGCAATATTTTAAAATTTAGTCAAAATTTTGCTATAGATAAAGAATTGCTGAATTTATTAATAGAAAAAATAATCGTGGATAGCAATAAAAATATAAAAATTATATTAAAATTTAATATAAATAAACCAATAGAGGATTGGTTTGATGATGTATAATAAGATAGCTATATATTCGAGAATTTCTGTAAAAGATTATCAGTTAGAAAATCAAAGTATAGAAAATCAAAAAAAATATATTCATGATTATTTAGATAATTTATTGGAATTTAAAGCACATGAACGTGAAGAATATACTGATATAGGTTTTTCTGGTACTAATGAAAATAGACCTGAGTTTAAAAGATTGCTAAATGATGTGAAAAATAAAAAGATAAGTTGCATTATAGTTAAAGATTTATCTAGATTTATGCGTGATTATATTAAAATTGGAGATTATTTAGAAAATATATTTCCATTTTTAGGAGTACGCTTTATATCCATAAATGATAAATATGACAACTTAAAAGAAAGTAATACTGCTTTAAATATAGATACTCAATTTAAGAGTTTATTATATGATTTTTATGTTAAAGATATTTCTGTAAAATTAAAATCAGCACTTATTTTGCGTAGAAAAAAAGGGGATTATTTGTCTATTCCTCCGTATGGTTATATGAAAGATCCAAAATATAAACATAAAATAATAATAGATCCTAAAACCTATAAAGTTGTAAAAAAGATATTTGATTTATATGTAAATGGACATTCTATAAGAAGTATTGCCAAAATACTGAATGAAGGAAATGTTATTACACCTAGTGAAAGAAAAAAAGAACTATTTAATATAACTTATAATTCAATAAAGAAATATGGTGAGAATCATAAAAGAAATGTTTGGATGAGTAATACTGTATCTACTATATTATCTAATGAGAATTACACAGGAACTTATGTTTTTAATAGATTTAACAATATTATTTCGAATGGAAGCAAAACTATACAAGTTGATATGAAAAATTGGGAAAGAATTTATAATCATCATACACCAATTATTTCAATTGAAGTATTTTTAAAGGCTACTGAGAAAAAAACTGCACAAAAGAGAATTAATAAAAAAGTTGATAATTCAGGATATAGAAAACATTCTGTTATACAAGGTTTTACAAAATGTAAAAATTGTAATCATGTTATGGCGTATGTTCAAAATAAAAAATGTAATTCAAATGGACAACTAATAATATACAGGTATTTTAGATGTTTAACTTGTAAGATAAAAGGATTTTCAAGTAATCTTTGTAAAGTAGAAGAAATTGAAAATGAAGTATTTAATTTATTATTAAACAAATTGAATATCAATAAAAATAAATATTTAAATAAAAAAAAGGATAATGGTAATACATTAAAGAAAATTAAAGAGTTGGAAAGTTCTATATCTTCTCTATTTGAAAAATATAAGTTTGGATTTATAACGAAAGAAGAGTTTATAAGTTTCAAAAAAAATATAAATAAAAAAATTGATATATTAAATAGGAAGATTAATATGTGTTCAGATGAATATATAGATTTACAGAGTTTAAGTCTTGAAGTCGTTGAAAAATATATAGATAGTATATTAATTAAAGATGGACAAGTTTTTGAAGTGATATTTAAATAGGGTTATATTTATTATATTTTGAAGTTTATTTTTGTAAGTAAAAAAGTTAAATAATAATGCATAATTTATTTAATTAATAAATTATGCATTTATTTTAAAAAAACAATTTTTGTTTTTTAATATGTTTAAAAAATTTATACTGTGAAATATTATCTAAAAATAGTACATATGTTATATGTTTAAAAAATTTTATGCGTAAAATATTACCTGAAAAATATCCGATGTTTTATATGTTTAAATAATCTTTTAAAATATAATTTTAATAATAATATTGAGATACATGGGGATACAAACTTTGAAATTAATGTGTTTTTATTAGTTAATCTAAATATATATTTGACATCACGTGGAGAAGAAGAATCAAAAGAAAATAATAAAACACAATCTAAAAAATAAAGAGGTGAATAGTATTGAATGTTTATTCGTCTTTAGCAAAAGAAATAAATAGTGATACTAAAACTACAAATAATGTTAT
>JAGHEJ010000088.1 GCA_017889345.1 Clostridiales bacterium
ATGATAAGATTGTTAAAACAAACAGCCCCACAATATAATAAACGTTTTCTATTCCGCTAAATTTTCCACTTCCCAAAACGTCTATAAATTTTCCTAAAAGCACACTTGTTATAATTGACAAAATCATCGTAAAACAAATTCCAATTATGAGCCGAATGTGTCTTAAATTCATTTCAAATAATTTTCCTGAAAATTTCTTCGTCTTTGCCATACTCATTACCTCCAAAACAACTTCTATTTACATTATAACTCATTAATTGGAAAAATCATATTAACTTTCGTCCCTACATTTTCTTCAGACTCTAAATTTATACCTAATCCTAATTTTTTACAAAGTTTATAACATAAATATAGACCCATGCCCGTACTTTTAGTAAACTTTCGTCCATTTTCTCCTGTAAAACCTTTTTCAAAAACCCTCCTAACATCTTTTGAAGGAATTCCTATTCCATTATCTTCAATAGTCAAAATAATTTGATCACTGTTTTCTTTCAAATAAATTTTTATCTTACTTCCTGTTTCCTTTATGTATTTAATAGAATTTCCTATAATTTGATTTAATGTAAATTCTATCCATTTTGTATCTGAGTAAACATTTCTATCAATGTCCAAAATTTCTACACTTATCTTTTTACCAATAAAATCCCTATAATTTCTCCTAATAACATTTTGTACAACCTTTAAAAGGTTAACCTCTTTTATTAAATAATCTTTATAAATTTCATTGCTCCTTGAATAATACAGAACCTGCTCAACGAAATTTTCAATTTTATTAAGTTGATGATCTATTTTCCTTGTAATCTCATTGTTATTGTTATCTATGATTAATTTACTAGAAGCTATTGGAGTTTTAATTTCATGAACCCAAGTTTCAATATATTCTCTATAATTTTCTTGCATATCTTTATAACATTTAATATGCTCGTGCATATCTCGTCCAAGAGTTTTAAAAATTTCATTCATTTCATCTAATACCACAAAATTTTGTTCTCTAATAACTTCAGGAAGCAAATATTTTTTATCAAGAGAATTTAAAATCTCATTCATTTCTCTAAAATATTTTTTATATCTAATTGAATCTATTATCATGTAAATAATTAATGGAGCAAACCAAACACAAAATAAAATTCCAATTAAAACAAACCCTTTCTTCAAAAAATCAAATACAAAGAAACCAAAATAAAAATTATTAGATTTATTGATAGGAAAACCAACTTATCTTTAAAATAATTTAAAATTTTCATGAGATAATATACCCAAGCCCTATCTTCGTTTCTATAAGATCAATTATTCCAATACTCTCAAGTTTTTTGCGAAGTCTTGTCATGTTAACAAAAAGAGTACTATCATCTACAAAATAATCTGAACTCCATAAATATTCCATCAACATATTTCTCGAAATAATTTTACCTTTATTTTCAATTAGGAAAGATAAAATTTTAACTTCATTTTTCGTTAAATCAAGTTCTTGTTCTTTATATGTAATTTTTGCATTTGATAAATTTAATTTAAAATCTCTACAACTCAAAACGTTTGATGAATTTCCATCAACTCTTTTTAATAACGCTCCAATTCTCGCCAAAAGAATTTGTATGTTATATGGTTTAGTGATAAAATCATCTGCTCCAAGATTAATACTCATAAGCTCATCCATATCACTATCTTTACTTGTTACAATTATAATTGGAACATTTGATTTCTTACGAACTTCTTTACATATGTAATATCCATCATAAACAGGTAAATTTATATCAAGTAAAATCAAATCACTTTCTCTATTTAAAATAAACTCTATAACATTTTCAAAATCATCTGGAACAATTACCTCGTAATTATATTTCTCCAGAAAATTTTTAATCTCATTTAAAATGTCCTTATCATCTTCAATTATAATTATCTTTTTCATTTCAATTCTCCATAAAAATAAAATCTATTTAAAGAAATTCTCTAAATAGATTTTATCACAAATTTTAAATTTCATTTTTAACTACATTTTTGTAAGTTGTGTAAGTTACGTAAAAATATAACAAATACACAATTAACATTACTATCATCGTAATGATTGACGGAATAAAAATATTCGGTCTATTAAATGTTTGTAGAAAATTACTTACAACTTTTAATCCTACAACAGAATGAATTATAGATAAACAAACTGGTAAACTAAAATAAACTAGCACTTGAGTAAAAATCGTTCCATTAATTTGTTTAACCGAAACCCCTAATTTCTTTAACGATTTATATCTATGAATACTATCAT
Organism: Clostridiales bacterium; assembly: GCA_017889345.1. Taxonomy (GTDB): domain Bacteria; phylum Bacillota; class Clostridia; order Clostridiales; family Clostridiaceae; genus Dwaynesavagella. The sequence goes on from JAGHEJ010000088.1 coordinate 2,261, forward strand.
TTACTTCTGTTAATTGTTGAAGAGCAAGAAGTGCCATACTACTTATTAAAAATATTATTCCTAAATAAATACCTATAAATAATATCGTAGTAGTTAATCCCTTATTCTCCTCGTAGATTGCATTTCTCGTACTTCCAAAAACAAGTCCAACCTCATCATAATTAACTTTCCCATACCTATATTCACTTAATACTTTTAGAAATTTATCTTCAGATTCTTGTTTATTATTCTTATTAAAATTAACATTTACATTACTTGATCTAACAACTCCGTTATCTTCTAAAACTTTATCATTTATTACTATTGTTAAAAAATTATTTTTAAAATTATCCGTGATCAAATTTTCCTTTATTAATTTATCATTTTTAATTTTATAATCGATACCATTTACTTTAACAGTATCATTATTTTTCATATAATCTTCAACAATTGGTACAAGATTATCAACGTTAGAAATCATTAAAATTTCATCATCTAATAACTCTATCTTCTCTTCTCCTTTTAATTCTCTAATTTTATTGTAATCAGAAATTTTAATATAACTCACATCATAACCACTACTTCCACCTAAAATATGAAAAAGTTTTGTTCCCAATTTATATTCATTAAAATAAACAACCTCATCTCCTTCATTGAATTTAAATCCTATTTTTTCAAAAGATTTTTCTATAGTTAAACCATTTTCAGGAGAATACATATAAGCACTACCATCAAAAGGTGTTGCTTCAACCAACACATTATTAAATGTATTTCTAAAAGCAATTCCAGAAGATAATGCTCCTGTTGTTATAAATAACATTAAACAAATTATAGACATAGACAAAAAGTTTGTATTAATTTTACTTCCTATTTGTTTAATAACAAAAATATTTAATCCTTTAAAATAAACACCTTTAATTCTCTTAAACAAGTATATGAAAAATGAACTTACGCTAAGGAAAAATAATATCGTTCCAATAACTCCTAACATTATTACTATTAAAGGGAGAAAACCCATATCAAAAATATCATATAAACCTATTTTAAGTACAATTGCATATGCAGTATTTAGAAAAACTAATCCTACTAAAAAGAAAATTAAATGTATAAATGGATTTTTAAATTTCACTTTCTCATTCTTTTTAATTGACGTTATTAGATCTATTATTTTAAATTTTGAAATTACAGTTATGTTAAAAAGCATCACAAAGAAAAACATTATTCCAAAATAAATAATGGTTTTAATTATAGCTGAATTTGAAATTACAAATTTATATTTATTTATATCTATATCAAATAAATTTAAAGATAAAACAGATATTCCTTGCGAAAAAATAATTCCTATTATAAGTCCACCTATTAATGAAATTATTCCAACAATTAAAGTTTCCCAAATTAATATCTTTGAAATTTTAAATTTCTTCATACCAAGAGTCATATAAATTCCAAATTCTTTATTTCTCTTTTTAATTAAAAATTTATTTGCATATAAAATAAGACTTCCCAAAATAAAAATTACAAATATGGAAGTATAAGACATTATTGAGTTTAATGTATCTACATAACTTCTTCCAGAATTTTGAATTTCTATCAAAGCTTTTTGTGAACCAACAGAATTAAATGTATAAAATATACAAACAGCCAAAGTCAATGTTAAAAAGTATACGCCATAATCTTTAAAACTCTTTTTTACATTCCTAAGTGCAATTTTAAAATCCATTATTATCATCTCCTGTTATTAGCGCTACAACTTCCATTATCCTATTTAAAAATTCTTTCCTTGAACTTTCTCCTTTGATAATTTCTGTGAAAATTTTTCCATCTTTTATAAATAAAATTCTATGAGTATAACTAGCACTAAACACATCATGAGTAACCATCAAAATTGTTGTCTTAAAATCTTCATTTAGTTTTTCAAATTTTTCAAGCAACAACTTTGAAGATTTAGAATCAAGAGCTCCCGTTGGTTCATCTGCGAGAACTAGAGATGGATTTGAAATTATTGCTCTTGCTGAAGCTACTCTTTGTTTTTGTCCACCAGACATTTGATAAGGATATTTTTTCAAAACTTCTTTAATATCCAAATATTTTGAAATAGAAATTATTTTCTCATGAATCTTTGAAGGTTTTTCTCCCTTAATTGTTAAAGCTAATGCTATGTTTTCATAAGCCGTTAATGTATCTAAAAGATTAAAATCTTGAAATATAAATCCCAGTTCATTTTTTCTAAATCCTTCTAAATCTTTTGATTTTAATTTTGTTATATCTTTATTGTTAATTATAATTTTTCCAGCCGTAACATTGTCTATTGTAGAAATGC
>JAGHEJ010000089.1 GCA_017889345.1 Clostridiales bacterium
GATGGTACTTTAGGGTTACCCCTATGGAAGAGTAAGTCATCGCCAGTTTTCTTTTAGAAGTAAGAGCTACTGCTCTTACTTCTTTCTTTATATCTATTCTTTTCTGTGAGGATGTTATGTCAGATTTATTAAATAAAGGTTTTATTCTTTCTTTAGATTATTTGTATGATAATAATCAAATTACTTCATATATAATTAATAAATTTATTTTATCTATAGATGATATTACATTTAATAATATAAGTGGAATTAGGCTTAATTCTTATAATTTAGTTATTGATTTAAAGCAGTCTACTGATTTACCAATTATTGGGTATATAAATAGAATTTATCCAAATAGTTTTGTAAATATTACTCCTACTTTAAATGAAATTCATGAGCTTGCAAAAGCAGGTGCTAAGATTATTTATCTAGATGCTTCTATGAAGATACGTCCTAACAATCAAACTATACATGAGTTTTTTTATAAGGTAAAATCGTTATTTCCAGAGCTTAAGTTTATTGGAGAGGTTTCTACCATTGAAGAAATAGAAAATATTAAGGATTTAAATTTTGATTTTATTTCGATTAAGGGAGATTATAATATTATAAATTCAATTGATATTAAGAATATAAATGTTCCAATTATTTTTAATTATCCCTTTAAAAAATCTTTGAATTGTAATAAAATATTTGAGATGGGTTTTAATAATATTATTATTACTTCTAAATTTTGTACTCCGCAATATAGAGTAAGTGAATTTATACAGAATATATTTTAATTTATAGTGAAAATTATTAGGTGATATTATGATTGTAATTAAATTGTTTTTTAAGTTAGTTACTTTTGCAATACTTATTTTAACTTGTACTTTAATGCTATTTGGTACTTTTGATGCTACAGTTATTAACAATAAACCATATGATCCTAATTATATAGGGGAAGGGAAAAATGTCACGAGAGAAGGAGAAAAGTACGCTTACGATTCTTTAAAAATACAAAACTATTTACTAAAAGGAGAAAAGTTTTTCGAAGAAGGTAAAGAGGAAAAATTAGTATTTTTAACTTTTGATGATGGCCCATCTCTTGATAATACACCAAAAGTTTTAGATATTTTAAAAGAACATAATGTTAAGGGTACGTTTTTTGTTTTAGGAACAAACCTTGATAAAGGTGAGGAATATAGAGAATTATTAAAAAGAACTTTATATGAAGGGCACGCTATAGCAAATCATGGATATAGTCACAATTATAGTTATCTCTATCCAGGTAGAGTAATTAATCAAGAAAATTTTTTAAGTGATATGAATAAATCAAGAGATAAGATGAAAGAAATACTTGGAGAAAATTTTGATACGCGTGTTTTAAGGCTTCCTGGAGGAATTAGATCTTGGAAAGGTCAAACGGCAGCTTTAGAGAGATTAAATTCTGAAGGTCTTACTGTTTTAGAGTGGAATGCTTTAAGTGGAGATGCAGAAGGAAAATTTAAAACTCCAGAAGAATTACTTCAAAATGCTATTAGAACTGCTGGTAATTCAAATGTGGTTGTAATGCTTATGCACGACTTTGCAGGAAAAGGTGGAAGATTATCGAGAGAAGCATTACCTAAGATTATTGAATATTTTAAACAAAATGGATATAAATTTGCAACCTTAAGTTAAAGATTTTAAGTGATAAGTTCAAAATTGTGCTTATCACTTTTTTGTATTATAATAATAACTATCTACTTATATATCATATGGAGTTTAATTATGGAAAAAAAGATTTTAATTGTTGAAAATGAAATAAGTATAAGACAATTTTTAAAGTTGAATTTTACAAGAGAAGGATTTACTGTACTTGAAGCAGATAGAGGAGATAAGGCTATAGAGATTGCTTTACTTGAAAAGCCTCAGGTTGTACTTTTAGATATTGGACTTGAAGGAGATATGGATGGATTTCAAGTTTGTTCAAATCTCAGAAAACATTTTTCAAAAATAGGTATAATAATGCTTACTGCAAGGTCTCAAGAAATGGAAAGAGTTATGGGGCTTGAATTTGGAGCTGATGATTATGTTGTAAAACCTTTTAATCCTCTTGAGGTTTTACTTAGAGTTAAGGCTCTTATTCGCAGAATAGATGAAAAATTTAATAGCGATATGATTGTAAATGGTCCTTTTAGACTAGATTTGTATGCACAGAAAATATATAAAAACGATAAAGAAATTGATGTTACACCAAAAGAGTACATGCTTTTTAAAATATTTGTTGAAAATCCAGGAAAGGCTTTAAGTCGTGATGAACTTATGAATATGATTTGGGGATATAATTATTTTGGTGATTTAAAAATAGTTGATGTAAATATTAGAAGACTTAGGTCAAAAATTGAGGATGATTCTTCCAAACCTAAATATATAGAGACAGTTTGGGGAACAGGATATAGATGGAATAATGAAAGATAAAAAGTTTGTTTTTATGTTTTCAAATAATAGTATAAGATCTAGTATTATAGGAAGTTCTATAGTTATATTTGGATTTATAATTTTAGCTTTAGCTATAAGCTTGTCTTATTATGTAAAAGAAGCTTACTATAATACAATTTCTGATAATTTATCTAATCAAATTGTTTCTACTGTTAAAAATTATGAAGGAGTTACTTCTAATTCTTCTTTAGAAACGGCAGTTTTACTTGATATTGATAATTTTAAGAGTATTACTAATGCAGAGGTTCAAATAATAGATTTAGACGGAAAAGTTCTTATGGATACAATAGGAATTGTACATTCTGATCCAATTGATACGTATGATTTTAAAACTGCTTTAGGTGGAAGTCTTGGAGAGTGGATTGGGAAAGTACATTATAGTAATTATAAGGTAATATCTATTTCTTATCCTATAAGAAATTATAATCAAATAATAGGTGTAATGAGATTTGTTATTTCTCTTGAATTTGCAGATCAAAATATTAGAAGAATTGTTATTACATTTGTTATTGCTGCATTAATTGCTCTTTTATTTTACATAATTATAATTGGAATCGTTACAAATAAAATAGTTAATCCAATAAATTCTCTTATAGATGTTGCGAAAAAAATGGCATTAGGGGATTTAAAAGTAAGGTGTAATGATTTACCTAAAAATGAAGTAGGTACTCTTGGAGGAACTCTTAATTATATGGCAGATGAGCTTTCTAAAAAAGAAGAACTTAAGAATGATTTTATATCTACAGTATCTCATGAGCTTAGAACTCCCCTTACGTCTATTAAAGGTTGGGCCATAACTCTTCAATATGAAAAATTTGAAAATGAGGGAATACTTGAAGGGTTAAAAATAATAGAAAGTGAAACAGATAGATTAAGTGGTATGGTTGAGGAGCTGTTGGATTTTTCAAAATTTATATCAAACAAAGTAACCTTAAAGTTTGATGATGTAAAAATTTCAGATATATATAATTATATTTTTAGCTACATAAAGCCACGTGAAGAGAGAGAAGGGTTTAAATTTATACATGATAATTTAGAAGAAGATTTAATCTTACATGTAGATTTTAATAGATTAAAGCAAGTTCTTGTTAATGTTTTAGATAATGCCATAAAATTTTTAAAAGAAGAGGATAGAAAAATTACCTTTAATTGTTTAATAAATAAAAATGATGATGAGGTTTCTCTTGAAATAATAGATAATGGAATAGGAATTCCTGATGATGAGATTTCTAAGGTTAAGGAAAAATTCTTTAAAGGGAAAACTTCTAGATCTAAAAATGGTCTTGGATTAACCATAAGTGATGAAATTATGAAGCTTCATGGAGGAAATCTTGAGGTTTCAAGTGTTTATGGAGAATGGACTAAAATAACATTAAAATTACCTATTGTATTTGGAGGGAAAAATGAGAAAGATAAGATTTAAGCATAATATATTTTTATTAATATTACTTATGTTTCTTACTTCCTGCTCAACTTTTAATGTTAGTTTAGATAGTTTACTAGTTCCCCCTAAGGTTAATGATATTTCAATTCAAGGAACTTGGAAGGTTGAGAATTTTTATTATATTCATGAATATCCATCGAATATGGGATCTGTTATACCTAAAGATAGTTATGTATTTTTATCTAAAAATTATTTGAGAATTAATGATAAAGTATTTAATTATGATTCTTATAAAATTAAAAGTACTACTTTAAGTGAGTATATGAGGGTTAAATTTAAAATAAGTGATTTTTCTTTCTTAAATTTAAAAGATAAAGAGGTTTATATATTTAGCATTCATGATGAAAACAATAATGTTTATGAGTTTGTTGAGTATGATAAGGATACTATTTTGTTTTATTATTATTATGATAATATAATGTATACTTTTAAAAAAGTAAGCGATGATATTGATAAGGATTTTGAAAACTTTGCAAAAGAGAAGTATAAAAATAATACTTCATCTAATAAACCAGATAAAATAATTGATACAGGATTTTTAATATCTTTTAGATCAGAAAGAGAAGTTTCTGGAGCATCTATTCCTAAAAGTAGTTATAATAGTGTGTGGTTTTATCAAAAGAGTGATGGAACTTATTCTTATAAAATTTTTGATGAAATAATTATTCCTAAAAATGATGAGATATTAAAAGTTAATATAAAATTAAGTGATAAAAATAATTTATATGAGAAAATATCTATAGAGAAACTAAATAATGATACAAAGAAATGGGAAGAAATTGAAACTTTAAATAATAATGAAGAGTTTATAAATCAATTTATAGATATTACATACATAAATGAAAACTATATTGGTATTAATTACGATCAAAATACTGAATATTTAGGGAAAATTAATACGGATAAAATTGCAATGCTCTCTATTGATAATCCATACATAGAAAAAAGAGTTAAGTTTTCTGATATTTTAAAGGGTCATGAAGATGATTTTATATCTAGTAGAAAAAAAGCTTTAGAATTTATAAATAAACATGATTTAAAAATGTATGATGAGGAAATTAGGGAGGATAGTTTTAAACTTTCAAGATATGCAGGAAGTTGGTTCTTAAGAGGGAGAATAAATCCTAAAACTGGATATAATGTATCCCCAATAGATTTTGATATAAATGTTTTACCAACGAGAGAACTTGTTAGATATAATGATTCTTCAATAAATTTAGGTCAAATAAAACTAAAACAACCAGATGTTTTAGATGGATTTTTATCTCCTAACAGAGATATTATTGTTCTTATAACTAAGGATAATATGTATATTCATAAAATTATTGGGGATAAGATAAGTACAAATAGTATTGGAGAGTTTCCTCTTAAAGATGGAGATAGTGTTGTATCTATCAACTGGTATATATTTAATAGTGCTGTTAATGTAAATAAATTATTAGAAGAAATTAAATAAGAGGTATTTTTATGAGAGAATTAGATTTAAGAGGTAAAGGATGTCCCATTCCTTTAGTTGAAACTAGAAAGTTTATAAATGAAAATAGACAAGAGGATTTTAAGGTTTTACTTGATAATGAAGTATCTTTTTTAAATATAAAAAAGTACTTAGAAAATAACAAAATTAATTATTCATCTAACCAAAATGGAGAGGAATATGCTTTTGAGATAATTTTTGATGGAAATGAAAAATTATCACAAGAGAAGTTTCAAATAAATAATTTTACAATTCTAGTTATGAGTGATTCTTTTGGAGAAGGGGATGAGGAGCTTTCAAAGACTCTTATGAAATCATATTTTTACGCATTAGATGAAAGCATAACTCTTCCTAGTAATATAATTTTTATAAATTCTGGAGTTAAGGTATTAACAAGAGAGTATGGAGTTTATAATCATATACAATCTTTAAAAAATAGAGGAGTAAATATTTTAGCTTGTGGAATTTGTACTGATTATTATAATTTAAAAGATAAACTAGAAGTTGGAGAAATTTCAAATATGTATTCTATAATTGAAATTTTAAATAATAGCGATAGTGTAATAAGAATATAGATTAATCTTTAAAAGGTGGGGAATTTTATCTTTAAAAAGGTTGTAATAATTGGTGGGGGAGTAGGAGGACTTAGTTGCGCTATTTCCCTTTGCAAAAAAGGTTTTTCTCCTGATGATATTTTAATTTTAGAAAGAGAAAATGAACTTGGGGGAAATCTTAAGTATAATTTAGATGGAAATTATGGATTAATTACTTTTAATAAGTTTGTAACTTCCTATGAGTTTTTAAATTTTCTAATTGAAGATATAGAAGATTTAAAAATAAATTACTTATTAAATACATATGTATTTTCAATTGAAGATAAGAAGGTAAATGTAATATCAAAAACCTTAGGGAGAATTCCTATAGAATTTGAGGTTTTAATTATAGCTAGTGGAAGTAAACAACTTATAAATTTAGATTCGTATGTGTATGATACAAATATTTTAAGATCCTTAACAACTGGAATATTTTTTCAAAAAGGTATTTCTATAAGTGGACTTTTACTTTCAAAAGATGTTTTGCTTACAGGAACTTCTTCTAGAGAATTATTTTTAGCTAAAAGAATTATTTTAGAAGGGGGAAATGTTAAGGGGATAATTGAGAAAGAAGATAGGATAATTAGCAATGATTTAAGCTTAATTAATTTTATGAAAACAAATAACGTAAATATATACTTAAATTCCACCATTAAAAAAATTGTAAAAACAAGTTTAGGTTTTCAAAATTATTTAGATGTTTTAATAAATGTAAAGGGAAAAACCTTGAAAAATATTTTATGTGGAAGAATAATTTGTCCTTTTAAATATTTTCCTGAAAATAATTTTGTAAATAATTATTTAGAGCTTGGAGAAAAAGGAGAAATTTTAATAAACGATAGGTTTATGACAAGTGTTAAAGGAATATTTTCTATAGGAAATTGTTCAAATTTATATATAAATAGTGATTCCATTTATGTAGATAGCATGAGTTTATCACAAAGTGTATATGAATATGTGAATAACTCAAATTTAAAATATGAAAATATTAACATTAAATATGATAAAGATAATATAAATTTAATAACTCCAAACTCCATTACAAACACTAAAAATCAAAAGCACATTATTCTTTTAGTAGATCCAAGTAAAACTTCTATGGGAGTAAATGTGTGTATAAATGGAGAAAAATTTAAGGATTTTAAATTATTGAGATTTGAAAATTATTTAGAGCTTTTGTTAAATTTAGAAAACTATGAGAAGGATATAAATACTATAAAAATATTTTTAGAGTAGAATTTTAAGCAAAGATGTTTTGATCTTTGCTTAATTTGTTTTTTTAAGACAATTTCTACATAATACATTTGATGAATTTGAAACCTTAATAAAATCTGAATCTTTAATTAGTTTTTCACAAACATAACAAATAAGTCCTTCTTTTTTTGACTTAGATTTATTTTGTAAAGAGGAGGATTTAGATTTTTTATTAATAGCTTCTGAGTATGTAATTTTTTCAATGGGGTTTTCTCGTTTAGCTATGGAAATATTTATATCATAAAGATGATTTTCAAAAAGAGTTAATTCAAATCTTGGATTTTCTCTATCGTAAAATTCTTCAATAAATAATTTTGTAATTTGAGCATCATTTAAAATAAGTCCGCTTTTCTCAATTCCATCGAAAATACTTTTTGTAATGTTATTTGTATCTGGATGACGTTTTTCATATTTATAGAAAACTTTTAAGATTGCAGTTAATGAAGAGTTTAAAACTAAGTTTGGATGTTGTCGTCTTACTTCATAAGAAATAAATTCTTCATAAACCCCATATCTATCGTGATATTTTCCAGAATTATATGGAAGAATATACCTACCATATTTTGAATTTAATTTAAAATTTGATTTTGAAATAGGAGTTCCTAATACGATTATTTTTATTCCATTGTCCATAAATTCTCCTTAAAACATAATAATTATTTGATAATAAAAAATTTTTTAATTATAATAAAGATATAACAAAATTTGGAGTTTTTCAAATTTATGGTATTAGGAAGTGGTTTTACTTATGAAGGATATAATAGTTTTATCTATAGAAACTAGTTGTGATGAAACCTCAGTTGCTATAGTTAAAAATGGAAGGGAGATAATTTCAAATAAAATTTATTCCCAAATAGACATACATAATGAATTTGGCGGGGTTGTGCCTGAAGTTGCTTCGAGAAAACATCTTGAGGTAATTAACATTGTTATAGATGAGGCACTTAAAGAAGGAAATATAAATTTAAAGGATATTGATGTTATTTCTGCAACTTATGGACCTGGACTTATTGGAGCACTTTTAGTTGGTCTTCAATATGCAAAGGGATTAAGTTATGCTTTAAATAAAGATTTTATTGGTGTTAATCACATAGAAGGACATATTAGCTCTTGTTTTTTAGAACATAAAGATCTTGTTCCTCCTTTTATAAGCTTAGTTGTTTCAGGGGGGCACACTATGATATTTAATGTTAAGGATTATGGAGTTTATGAAAAAATTGGGGAAACTAGAGATGATGCTATTGGTGAAGTGTTTGATAAAATTGCAAGAAAACTTAACTTATCATATCCAGGTGGACCTAACATAGAAAAACTTGCAAAATTTGGAGATGAGGACAAAATAAAATTTCCTAAAAGTAGGTTTGAGGAGGATACTTTAGATTTTTCCTATAGTGGACTTAAATCTTCTGTTCTTAATTATATAAACACAAATAATCTTAAAAATATTGAAATAAGTAAGGAAGATGTTTGTGCTTCTTTTCAGAAAACTGCAGTTTCTATGCTCATAGAAAATGTAGAAAAAGCCTTTAAATTATATGGAGGAGATAAGCTTTCAATAGTTGGGGGAGTATCTTCTAATAATTATTTAAAGGAGAGATTTAAAAATCATTTTAAAAATGTCAAGGTATATACTCCAAGTAAAGTTTTGTGTACAGATAATGGGGCAATGATTGCATCAGCAGCTTATTACTCCTATTTAAAAAATGGTGGAAGTGAATATAGTTTAAATGTCTCACCAAATATAAAATTTTAACAATAATGGTAGGAAATTATGAAATTTATAGAACACTCTAACTCTGTTTATAAAAGTAATAAGAAATATGTGAGCCCTAAGGTTAAGAAGGTAAGAAAAATTATACTTGAATCTGTTGTTTTTATAGTTGTATTGGTTATACTAGTTGGTATTTTACATGAATCAATACAGAGCAATAATGCAAGTAATGCTCTAAGAAGTGCTCATAAGCTTGGAGGATATGGGGAAAACAAGATAACCTATGGGGTTTCAGGAAGTGGATCTACTATTACATTATTTGAATCAGATATTGGAGAGACTCTTTTAGAGTGGAATCCAATAATAAGAGAATCTATTAGTGGAACTAGAATGATATATTATGATAGATTTGGGTATGGTGGAAGTGATGTATTAAAAGGAAAGATAAAAGTTGAAACACAAAGTGATATATTAGATAATTTAGTAAATAATGCAGGTTATAAGGGAAATTATTTACTTGTTAGTGAAGGATATGGTTCACTTATACATTTAGATTATTTAGAAAAATATAAGGATAAAGTTTCTGGAATGATACTTATAAATCCATATGTTTTTATGGTAAATAGTAATGAAAGTTTTTTTGATAAGTTAATATTTAAAATTAAATTATGGTGGATGAAATTAATTTCAACTTTAGGAATTCCTAGACTTTTAAATAAATTTTCTCTTCTTAATAATCCTTATATTGATTTATATAATGAAAGGGCTATTTCTAGAAATAAAGAAAATTACATAAATAAAATGGTTAGTAAAAACTATTATGATACCATTTTAAAAGAAAAAGAGAGTATGGATAAATATCTTAAGAATTTCAGCTTAGATAACTTAGGGGTATATGATATTCCTGTTGTTATTATTGAATCTGAAAAAAATAGAAATGAAAATATAGAGAAAAAATTAAAAGAGCATTTTAAAAATCTTGAGATTATATATTTTGAAAATACTGATAATTTTTCGTATACACATAGTGAATATTTAATAAATTTGATTTCAAATGTAAATTCTAGAATAGAAGAAAGAAAATAGAAAGGAGAAATTATGGATAATAATTTTGAAGATAAAAGAGAGTATAGTGAAAGTAATAATACTATTGAACCTATAATCAAAAGTAGTAAACCTAAAAATAATAGAAAGTTTCCTTTATCTTTTATAATAATTTTAATAATATTAATGATAGGAAGTTCAGTTTTAGGAAGTATACTTACTTTAAAATTTGTGTCGCAAGGGGATAGTGAAGTAAAGACAGAAGTTATATATAATGGTCCAACGGAATTTAAACAGTCAGGTGAGGCTATGAGCGTAACTGAAATTGTTAAAATGGTAGGTCCTGCAGTTGTAGGTGTTAGTACTCAATCAATTGTGGATAGAGGATTTTTTGGACTTCAACAACAAGAAGGAATAGGATCAGGATTTATAATAAATGAAGAAGGTCATATTTTAACAAATTATCATGTAATAGAGGGAGCACAAGTTGTTAAAATTATTTTCTATGATGGAGTTGAGACTGAGGCTAAAGTTATAAATTATGATGAAGCAAATGATATGGCATTATTAAAAATTACAGATCCAACTATTACTGTTCCAGCAACTGTTGTTTTGGGAAATTCAGATGAGTTACAAGTTGGTGAATCAGTTGTAGCTATTGGATCCCCTTTAGGAAAGGAATTTTTAGGAACAACAACATCAGGAATAATAAGTGCTCTTGATAGGGATGTAACTATAGATGGAAAAACTCTTAAACTTCTTCAAACAGATACTGCAATAAATCCTGGAAATAGTGGAGGTCCGCTAATAAATTCAAGAGGGGAAGTAATTGGAATAAATACAGCAAAATTTGGAGGAAGTACAGGAGAAGCGAGTATAGAAGGAATTGGATTTGCGATTCCAATAAACCAAGCGAAACAAAAACTTGGAGAGTTATCTAAACCAATTTTAAGAATTGGAATTAAAGGAAGAGTAATTGATGAGAATCTTTCTAGAAATTTAAATATGCCTCAAGGAATTTATGTAGTTGAGGTTGAAGAGTTTTCAAATGCTGAGCGTGCTGGAGTAAGACCTGGAGATGTTATTGTAAAATTTGATGGAAAAGATGTAAAGACTTTTGATGATGTAAATGAAATAAAATCAAAACATCAAGTAGGAGATACAATTAAGGTTGTAGTTTCAAGAGAAGGAAAAGAGAGAACTCTTGATATGGTTTTAAATGAATAATAACAAAAAGCATAATACCTAAATTGGTATTATGCTTTTATTATTTGATAAAATATATCTCGTTGTTATTAAATATAAAATAGAAATCTTCATATTTAAATGTAGGATTTTCATTTACAATTTTTGAAATTTCATCCTTATAATTTTTGTTTAAGAAATTAAAATTTTTATTTTCACTTAAAGAAAGTAGGGATTTAAAATTATTTAAGGAATTTTCATTTTCCAATTTAAATTTTCCATTTACAATATTTGTATCAATGTTATAAAAAATTTCTATGTTTGTAGCATCATCAGGAATTATAGAAGGTATCCATCCATTTTCTTTAAGAGAAATATATTTACTATCTGTTGTATTTTTAAATGAATAATTCATATTATCATTAAACTCGTCAAAGTATAGAAATGCTCCAACAAAAATGAGTAACAAGATTAATGGTACAATAATTTTAATAGATTTTTTCATAAAATTCATTCCTTATAATTTAAATTAAATTTTCCCATTCTTCATATAAATTAGAAAGCTTTTCCTTTAATAAATCTATTTTATCATTAATTTCCTTTAATTTCACATAATCAGAGTAAATTTCTTTTAAGGTTAGTTTCTCTTGAAGAGATGAAATTTCCATTTCAGTATTTGAAATATTTTCTTCAAGTTTTGATATTTTTTTAGTTAATTCTTTCCCAGCACGACTTTTCTCATTAATTTTTTGTTTATTTTCTTTCTGAGAAGTCTTAGGAGCTTTAGTGTATTTTTCATTAATAACTTCATTTATATCAAGATTTTCAAACCTATTTGGATTTTCCTGTTTTATTATGTAATAATCATAATTTCCAAGATATTCAACTAAAGTATCTTTTTTAAATTCATAAATTTTATTTACAACCTTATTTAGGAAATATCTATCGTGAGAAATTATAAGACAAGTTCCTTTAAAGTTTATAATAGCTTCTTCTAAAATTTCTCTTGTGTAAATATCTAAATGGTTTGTAGGTTCATCCATGAAAAGTACATTTGAGTTTGAGAGAATAATTTTAATTAGGTTTAATCTACATTTTTCTCCCCAACTTAAAAGAGAAATCTTTTTGAAAGCATCATCTCCACGAAACAAAAAGTTTGATAAATATCTTCTAATAGTTTGTGAAGTTACATGAGGAAAAGAGTCGTGGATTTCTTCAAAAATAGTTTTATTCTCATCTAAGTCAGATTGCTCTTGATCATAATAGCTAATATTAAGTCCTGTTCCATAAATAACATTTCCACTTGTAGGAAGTTCTTTTTTACATAATATTTTAAAGAATGTTGTTTTTCCAATTCCATTGTGACCAATTATTGCAATTTTTTCATTGTTTGTAACTGAAAGATTTATATTTTCAAATATTTTTTTATCTCCAAAATATTTAGAGATATTTTTGGCTTCTATTATGTCATTTCCAGTTTTTTCAACAAAATCAAAATTAATATTGTTTACTTTGTTTGAGGTTTTAGGTTTTTCAATAAGCTCTATTTTATTTAATCTTTTTTCACGACTTTCCGCTGCCTTTATTCTTTTTTCACTATGTTTTGAGGATCTATAATTTTTAATAATCTCTATTTCTCTATGTAAAAATTTTTGTTGAACATTATATCTATGTAAAAGATCTTCTTCGTAATTTTTCTTAAGATCTAAAAATTTTGTGTAGTTAGAATTAAAGGTTAGGATTTTTGAATTTTCAAGTTCAAATATGTGAGATACAATTTTATCTAAAAAATATCTATCGTGAGAAATTACAATGAGAGTTCCTTTATAGCTTTTTAAATAATTTTCAAGCCACTCAATAGAATCTAAATCTAAATGGTTTGTAGGTTCATCTAAAAGTAAAATATCAGAGTTTGAAAAAAGAAGTCTTGCAAAAGCGA
>JAGHEJ010000010.1 GCA_017889345.1 Clostridiales bacterium
TAAACAAGAAAATTAGACACAAATTTTTATAATTTGAACAAGTTAGTTTTTTATTGAAATCATAATAAAAAATATTAAAACAGAGAAAACTTACTATTAGTAAAATTAAGGAGGAAATTAATTTGAGGAATAGGTTTACTAGAATTGTAATTGTTTTTTCTATGATAATATTTTTCGGTTTAAATAATGCAGTAATAGCATTCCCAACATCTTTTGCCAAAACTATAAAAGGATATGAGCTTTTAAGAACAGATTATGTTGAATCTATGAAATCAAAGGTTTTGTTATATGAGCATCAAAAGAGTGGAGCTCAAATTATACATATAAAAAATGATTCAAAAGTAAAACTTTTTGATATAACCTTTAAAGTTCCGACAGTAAACAATAAAGGAACTAACCACATATTAGAGCACATATTTTTTTCAGGATCTGAGAAATATCCAATTAAAGATGTATTTCCAGCATTATTTTATTTAAATAATTTAGAGTACATAAATGCTGCAACAGATACAAATTATGTTACATATTACGTATCCTCAAGAGATAAAAATCAACTTAAAACAATTATTGATTATTATTTAAGCGCTTTATTCCATCCAATTGTTTATAAAGAGAAAAATGTGTTTAAGCAAGAAGGTTGGAGACTTGAACTTGAAGAAATGAACTCACCTTTAAAGTTAACAGGTGTTGTTTTAAATGAAATGAAGGGCTATGTATTTAACGACGAATTTTATAAATCTATTGCATCAGTAGATAGTTTGTATAAAGGAGCACCAGGTTCTTTTAATGGTGGTGGGGACCCTTACACTATACCAGACCTAACATTTGAAGAACTTTTAGAATCTCATAAAAAATATTACGTACCTTCAAATAGTTTAATAATTTTATATGGAGATATCGACACAGAAGAAGTTTTAAAATTTATTGACAAAGAACATTTATCTCATCATGATAGAAAACAAAAATTGCCAGAATATAAACTTAAGGAAAATTTATCCCAAAAAGTTTATACAACAATGAAGTATCCAGTACCAGAAAAGGATTCAAGGAGCAATAAACATATTTTTATTAATGCATTCGCTACAGGTGCAATTAATAATGTTAAGGAAAATTTTGCTATTAAATTCTTAGTTTCAATGATGGATACGGAATTTTCAGGAATTGAAAAGAGATTTAATCAAAAAAATATAGGAACAGATTTTTCAATCGATTTTAGAAATATTGGATCAAAACAATCTTACATAACGTTTTCTGCAAACTCAGAAGAGGGAATGGAGCAAGAATTTGAAAAATTTGTTTATGAAGAGCTTGAAAGATTTAAAGACTCAGTTTTAAATGAGGAATATTTAGAAAACTATTACAATATTACAAACAACATTATTAATAAGAAGATAAATGATACTCCAGAAAGTTTTATAATGTGGAATGTTATAAATACTTGGTCAGCTGGAGGAGATATTATTGAAAGCATAAAGTTTTATGAAAATCTTGAGTATTTAAAAGATTATGGTGTTGAAGATTTTATAAATTTTATAGATATGCATCTTATAAATAATAAGCATTCTGCTTTTATACATATGGAACCAGATTTTGGAGTTATAGAAGAGAAAGAACGAATTCTTAAAGAAAATCTTAAGAATTTTAAAGATTCTATGAGCGACAATCAGAAAGAAGATTTGATTAATCAAACAAAAGATTTTAATTCCTGGATTGAGCAAGAAGATCCATTAAATATTTTAGAGAAATTATCAAATCCATTTAAAAATGAGCATGAAAAATTGGGAGATGCAAAGGTTCAAAAGAAAGATGATACTCATGAATATATTTGGGGAAAAATTAACGACGATAAATTTATAAATGTATCTTTAAATTTTGACTCAAGAACAATTCCTAAAAGTAAGATTCATTATTTAGCATTATTTTCTGATTTGTTAAAAGAAGGTTTTGGAAGTTCAAATAAAACAAATATCCAATTAATGAGTGATATTAAACAAACATTATTAAATTTAAACGTAACTCTTGATGAAAATTTAAATTGTTTTGATGGAGATATATATAATCCAACATTTAGAATTTCATTTGATACAAATAAGGAAAATTTTGATGCATCTATTGAGTTGTTAAATGAATTTATAAATAACATAAACTTTAAAAATGTGGAGCTTATAAAATCAAATTTAACCAAACTAAAATCTTATTATGAATCTAATCTTATAAATCCAAACATTGTTTATTATGAAATTGATGCTTCAAATTATGAAGGTGGAAAATACAAAAATTACATAAAAGGATTGCCGTACGTAAAATTTTTAATAAATACATTTAATAAATTAAATGAAGATCCAAATTTTATAAACCAAATTATAAAAGATATTCAATACGTAAATAGTAGGGCATTTAACATAAATAATCTTAAGATTGGAATTGTATCAAACAATGATAATTATAAAAATGTAAAGAAACAGCTTGAAATAAAATTATTACCAAATTTAAATAAGACTGTGAATAGACGTTATAAATATAAGTTTGATAATGTTCGTGAAAAAATTTCAATAAAAGCACCTTCACCTAATGTAACTTTATATGCAGTTTTAAATTTCAAATCAAGTGGAAGAAATTATTCATCTAAATTCTTAGTTGCTGAATCAGTTTTAGGGGAATACTTATACAGAAATTTGAGAGTTAAAAATGGAGCATATCAAGTTAATTCTCTTGCTACAACTCAAGGAACTCTTGCTGTTGTTGCAGGATTTTCACCAGTATTAAAAGAACAGTTAAAAGCAATAAATAACATAGGAGCTTATTTAAGCGACATAGATATTACAGAGTCTCTTCTTGAAAAATATAAAACAATTACAATATCTTCTCTTGCAAATAGTTGTGATGAAATTGATAGAGCAAAAACAGAAATACATCATTATTTAATTGGAATGAGCAAGAAGGATTTAAAAAATATGATTGATGAAATTAAGTCTACAACAATTCAGGATATAAAAAGCATCGGAAAAACAATTAATGATATTGGATTTAGTAAGGTTGGAGTTTTTGGAAATACAAATATTATAGAAGATAATAACAAAAATTTTAGCAATGTATTTACAGTTCCTATGAAAAATTAAATAAAGGATTCCGTTAAATTATGGAGTCCTTTTTTATTTTGCTTTATAAGTAACAACTACATAACCATTTCATATATTTAACTATGTATTTAAATTAAGAGAGGATATTAATGAATCAATATATAAATAGTCTCAAAGAGTTAGTGGAGGAAAATTATGATATAACTGTACTTAGCATGAGTCAAATAAAAAATGTTTATAAGATAATTGCTGTTGAAGGAAATTTTTGTTTAAAACAATTTAAATACGATTTTTATAGACTTAAACACATACTTGAAATTTTTGATTATTTCAAGAAGGAATATTTTGATAACATACTAGATTTAATTGAGACATTCTCTTGTGAAAAATATATAGAGCTTAATGGAATTTATTTTTATATGACTGAATGGATTAATTGTCGTGAATTAAATTACAGCAATACTTATGATCTTATAAGAGGAGCTCAACATATTGCAAAATTTCATGAGTATAGTAAAGGATTTAAAGCTTCAATTGAAACAAAAGTTGATGTTAGATGGATGAAATGGATTAAAATTTTTGAAGAGAAGAAAAATGATTTAACTAAATTTAAAGAGATAATAGAAAATAAAGATAAACCATCTTTGTTTGATAAAATTTATATTGATAATATACAGAGGAACATAGATTTGGCAAACTCTTCAATAGAGAAGCTTTATGATTTTGATTACGAAAATATTATGCAAGAGCATATTAAAAAAGGTTATATTTGTCATCATGACTTAGCTCATCACAACATTTTGTTAGATTCAAGAGAGAACATTTATTTTATAGATTTTGATTATGTAATTTTAGATTCTTATTTGCATGACTTAGGAAGCTTTATTATGAGATGTTTAAAATTAGGTAGGTGGAATATGGATAAATTTAAAATAATATTTAATGCCTACAAAGATGTTAAACATGTATCTAATAAAGAATTATGTCTTGCCATGTCTTTTATATTATTTCCAAATGATTTTTGGCAACTTGGTGTTCAGTATTATTCAGAAAAACTCAAATGGGATGAAAATAAATTTTTGAGAAGATTAACTCGTTCTGAAAATGATAAGCAAGATAGAGTGAACTTTATTGAAAATATAATTTCAAATCAATAATATGGGAGTTTTTTATGAATTTTAGAAGTTATGTTATGTCCAAAGGGATATATGAATTTGAAAAAACAAATAAAGCATCACAAAAAGATTATACTGAAGAAAAAATTTGCAATCATATCAATGTTATTTGTGATTTACATGAACGATTGAAAGAGTGTTCAATTCCTACTATAAATTTAACAAATAAAATGGTTGAAGATTTTAAAGTAGCTGAGTTATTTTTAAGGCAAGATATTGAAAGGTATAAAATAGATTCAAAAAATAAATTTGAAATGAGAGTTTCAAAGTTAGGTCCTGAGGTTTTAGAAAGGATTAGAAAAGTACTTAGTGTAATTGAACAAAGTAATTATGAATCTATAGTCTTAAGAAGTTTAAAGAACAAAGAAATTTGTGTTTATAATGTTTCTTTAAATCAAATTTGTGAAGATGGAAATTCTCATATTTACGTTAAAAATATAAATGAATTTTGTGAAAATATCCTTGAGTATGATTATATAAAATTTCTTACAAAAATTAAGAGAATGACAAGCGGTGTAGATTTTTTAAAATGTTGTGCCTACATTTGTAGTAAAGAAGAGTTTGGAATTGATAGCTATAATTTTATTTTAGCAAGTATAAGTTTTCCCTATGAGTTTACAAGAGTTATTTCTAAATATAGAGATTTTGGAAGACATTTATCAAATTTTTCAAATGAAATAGATTTTGATGATGTTTTTCAAAAAGATGGGGAAAGTCTTGTATAAAGGAGAGGATTTTTATGAAGGGAATTTTTGTTAATGAATCTTCAAATCTTATAAATTATAATTTATCTTATAAGTTTTTAAACAAAAATATTGGAATAGATGTTAAAGAAACCTATCCTTTAAGAAACAGTTTTTATATTTCAGATGTTAATAACGACAATTATGTTTTATTTAAAATTCATAGTAAAGAGATTGAAAAGTACAAAGTTATTTTTGAAATTTTAAGAAAAATTGATAAAAATGGAGCTTATGTTTCAAAAGTATATTCAAAAGATGGACAAGAAATTTTTAGAGATGAAGATGAGGATTATATAATTTTTAAATTACCTAAGGGAAATTATAGAAAATGGATAGAGTTAGATTTTAATCTTATAAAAGAGGGTTTAATCAAATTTTATAATTCTTCTGATGGAATTTTGAATGATTTATACAGTTTTAATTTAAAAGAAGATATGAAACTTTTAACAATTGGAGATGAAATTAAAACCTTAGATATTTATTTAGATATTATTGAAACTATAGATAAAATAATGTTTTATAAATCAAATGTAGAATTGTTGGATAAAATTTTTATAGAGAATAAGGAATGTATGAAAGAGGAACTTTTAGAAGCGAGAGAATTTTTTTCAAGTGATGAGTTTAAATATTATTGTGAAGATTCAAAGAATATAAGATTTATAAATGGAAATTTATCTAATAGATCATTTTTGTTTGATGAAAAAGAGTGTTTTATTGCTAATTTTTATGATTCTTCAATTGATTTATTTGTAAAGGATATTGCGATATTAGTTGGAAATGGAATGTTTTATGTAAGCAATGAAGATTTGAGTTTATTTATTAAAAATTTATTGAAAAGATTCAATTATAATGATGGATTTCATTTGGAAGTTATAATTAATTATTTGAAAATTTATAATTATATTTTTAAATGGTTTAATGAACATTATATTCAAGGTGAATCATGTAAAAATATCATTATTGAAGATAAAATTAAGGA
>JAGHEJ010000090.1 GCA_017889345.1 Clostridiales bacterium
AATCACAAAATTTATTTATGTATGCTTTTGAGGATTCAAAAACCTTAGTAAAGTATTTTAAAGGTGCATACATATGTTTATCACTACAATACTTACAAGTTTGAGTGAATTTTTCTTTGGATTTGTTGTAGAGATCTATGTAATATTTAATTTCATAATTTTTAAAATTAATATTGTATGTATTAAGGATGTTACATACTGCCTGTACATCTTGTTTGTTTAAATTACTAATCGAATTAGTATTTTTGTGACGAGTATCTTTTACAGTATTTAACATATTTCTAATTTTTGTATGAATATTTCTAACTGTGTTATTTAAACTTTGCTTAACTTGTGATATAATAATGTTAGAAGTTTTAAGGATTCTAACATTTTTAATACTATTACAAAAAACTAATGAGTTACTTATAAGCCATTTAGGTATGGTTTTTAATACCACTGTTAATTGCTTATGGTGGTAGTTTCTGGATTGAGTTGTTTTAACCGTAAATTTTGGTATAGTATTAATTAATCCTAAAGACTTTAGAGTTTTTTTATAGTTATAGATGCTTTGTATAGCAATGCCTAGTTTTTCAGCAACCACCTTATCTTGGGCAATTACAAAATGATGATTTGTGTATTTGCCACTAAGTATTCTCCAATTATTAATTTGGGATGCTTTTAGTAAGTTTTTTGCTAAGTATTCATAGTAGCGTTTACACCCATTTGTAAGAGTTGCTTTTTTAACGGACATAACTATATTAAAAAAATTCATTTGGACAAACTCCTTTCTTTAAGATTAAGTGAAAATATATTGACGTTGAAAGGGTATTGAAATATTAATTTATTTTAATGCTTTTGATAGTTGAGTTATTGCCATTTAGATGGTGGTGATTCTGATTGTGTTTAAATTAGTGCTATAGATTGGTACTAATGCTAGGTAAACAAATTCAAAAAGTTTCCGAGGCTCATTGAATTTGTTTTAACTTATTTTTATGATTCAATTATATTTAATTATTTATTTAATGTCAATAAATAATTTTGAAAGGAGTTTGTTTTTATGGATAAATTTAGAGTTAATTTGAAAAAAAAATTAGATAAATATATAAAACTTAATGGAATTTCTTACGCGTATTTTCAGAGAGTTGACGGTTTTAAAAATATAGATAATGTAGTTAGAAATGGAAGTACAAAATTTAAAACTCTTTTTGAAACATCTAAGTTTTTAAATATAGATATAAGGAATTTCTTAACGTTTGATGATAGTACGTATATTTTTGAAGATTCCTTTGATACTTTCGAGGAATTTTTTGTGTTTTTAGCAAGAAGATTAAAAGACTTTAGGTTAAGTAGAAATTTAAAGTTATTAGATATATCAAATAGAATTAATATAAGCAATACAACAATTTCTAGTTTTGAGAGTGCTAGAATTGTTATGTCATTAGATACTTTTTATAAATATTTAGATGTATTAGGAATTACATCAGATGAGTTTTTTTTAAAAGATGAGCAATATGAAATTAAAGATATCTCAAAGGAAGAGATTATAACACTTGATGATTTTAATAATAGGATTTATGAGATAGAAGAAATAAATGGAAGAGAGTTAGGAAAGAGTGTTTTATATAATTTTGGAGAATTACCAACACTACATGTGTTTTTAAAAATATGCAAAAGTTTGAAAGTAAGTCCAAAGGATTTTTTTGAATTTGATAAAAAGAATTTTGAAAAAGAATTTAAAATAATAGATATTTCAAATTCAGCTAATTTTATAAAACATAAATTAGAATCAAATGGAGTTAAAGTTCAAAGATATATAAAGTTGGATTCAATTTTCTTATTTTGCAATGAGAATAATATTTTAATTAAGGATTTTTTTGATATATTAAGTTCTGATGGGCAAATTTGCCAGAATAGAGGGGTTATTATATGATACATGCGGTTTTATTTGATTTGGATGGTACACTTATAGATACAAATGAATTAATAATAGATTCTTTTAAACATACATTTGAATTTTTTAATAAATCAATTCCAACAAGAGAAGATATTATAGATTGTTTTGGGGAACCTCTTCATGGAACGATGAGTAAATTTTTTGATGATGGAGAGCAGGCAGTAAAAGTTTATAGAGAATTTAATTTAAAGTATCATGATGAGAGAATAGATTCTTATGGAAATGCAAAAGAAATGTTAAAAGCTCTTAAAGATAAAGGAATAAAGTTAGGGATTGTAACATCAAAAAATAAAAATACTGCAATAAGAGGATTAAAGAAATGTGATCTTATAGATTATTTTGAAGTTTTAGTTACAAGTGATGATGTAGAAAAGCATAAGCCGAATAAAGAACCTGTACTAAAGGCTTGTGAGAGCTTAGGAGTGGAGCCTAAAAATACTTTAATGGTTGGAGATTCTATAGTTGATATTTTAAGTGGGAAAAATGCAGGAAGTAAAACTTGTGGAGTTTTATATAGTTTAATGAGTGAAAAATTATTAAAAGAGGAAGCAGATTATTATATAGAGGATTTAATGGATTTAGTTGATGTTGTTAAATAATATTTTTAAATTGCCGTCTAGAAGTTTAGATGGCAATTTTTTTTAATTTCATAAATAGGGGGGAAAATGTAAATATTAAATGTGAACTAAAAATGAGAGGAGAATTAAAATGAATTTTTTAAAAAGAGAACCCTCTTTAAAGGAACAAAAAATATTTAATAATTATTATGATTTTTTAGATCAAACAAGTTTTTTAGATAGAATTGTTATGATTATGATTTATGATTTTGATATGGAAAGTAGTTTTTATAAAGATTTAATAACAAAACTCAAATCTTCTAATGCTCGTATTCATGTTTTTAAGATTTCAAATTGTAGCCACACAATTGAAAATATTTTAGAGATATGTGATTTTATGGAAAAATTTAATATAAATTCAGTTATTGCTATAGGGGAGGATTTTTTAGGGGAATTTTTAAAAGCAATAAATGTTTTTTACAATAATAGTTCTATAAAAACTTTATCAGAGCTTGAACATAGAAAACATAGTTTAACTTACAAAAAACTTAAAGAAACAATATTTATACCAACGACAGGGGGAGGGACAGAAGCTCATAGATATTTTAAAATTATAGATAATAATTTTTCTCAAATTACTATTTTTGAAGATTCAATGGATAAAATTGATATTCTTGTTTTAGATGCAAATATTGTTAGAGAATCTTCTTTAGATTATGTCATGTACTACATATTTTCTGTTATTGCAAACGTTATAGATATTCTTTTAATTGATAACTTAGATAAAGAAATTAAAACAAAATCTTTATCTATGATAAATAAGTTAGTAGAACTTTTAGAAAATGGAGAGGGATTTGGAAATAGTTTACTTTTTAGAGAGAAAGTAATATCTTACAGTTTTTCTGTATCAAAAATGGTTGATGAAGTTGGATATGGAATTTTATATTTATATGGAAATTTAATTGAAGGAGTTTTTTCTGTTCCTAGAAATACAGTAGATGCTTTGGGAATTGAATTTTTTGTAAGAGAGATTAGGAACAAAAATTCTTCTATGAAATTATCAAAATGTTTTGATATGAGTGATAATTTTGAGGAAAACATAAAAAAGTTTAAAAAAATATATGGAGCTAAAGATAATTTATCTTTTTATAGCCTTAATGAAGAAATGGTTGATAAAGTTAAAAACGTTGCATTAAACTTTTTATACACTCATGGTATAATTGAAAAATATCGCTCTTTAAATTTTAATGGAGAGCTTAACGATAAACTATTTAATTATTATTTAGAGGGTATAGATTCGTAAAAATAAGTTTTTAATTTTATTCAGAGAGGTATAGGTTTTGAAAAAGGGAGAAGTTTTTGAGCTAGATATAATAGGTATAAATTTTAATGGAGAAGGTTATGGAGAATTTGATGGAGAGAAATATTTCATAAAATCTTGTATACCTGGTCAAAAAGTTAAGGTTAGGTTTATAAAAAAGAAATCAGGGAGAAATGTTTGTAAGCTTATTGAAGTTATAAAAGATTCTGAAATTTCAATTACTCCTATTTGTGAAAAATTTGGTGAGTGTGGAGGATGTACATATTTAAATTTAAATTATGATGACCAAATAAAATTTAAAGAGGGGAGTATTAAAAATTTACTCCGTGAAGGGAATATAGAGTATGAAACTTTTAAGGGGGTAGCTAAATCTCCAAAAGTTTTTGAATATAGAAACAAAATGGAATTTTCTTTTGGAGATGAGTTTAAAGAAGGACCTCTTGAGCTTGGTCTTCACAAAAAAGGAAATCCTTTTGGAGTTGTTCCAACTTATTCATGTCATTTAGTTTCAAAGGATTTTAGGGAAATAATGAAATCAACTGTAAAATATTTTAGAGAAGTTGGAGCTTCACCATATAAATTAAAAACTCATAAAGGTTATTTGAGAAATTTAATTTTAAGAGAAGGAAAAGATGAAATTATGGTTTCTCTCGTAACGTCAAGTCAAGAGAATTTTAATCTTGCAAATTTTAAAGAGGAATTATTATCTTTAAAACTTGATAAAAAAATTGGTGGGATACTTCACGTAGTATCAAATTCTTTAAGTGATGCAATAAACCCTGAAGAGATAAATCTTCTTTATGGAAATAATTATATATATGAAGAAATTTTTGGATTAAATTTTAAACTCAATTTATTTTCATTTTTTCAAACCAATACAGAAGGCATGAAAGTTTTATATGGAAAAGTTAAAGAGAATATTAAAAATAATGAGGGAACAATTCTTGATCTTTATTGTGGGACAGGAACAATTGGACAAATTTTAAGTCATGGATCTAAAAATAAAGTTATAGGAATTGAAATTGTAAAAGATGCTGTAATTATGGCAAGAGAAAACTCAAAATTTAATAATCTTGATTGTGAATTTATTGAAGGAGATGTAACTGAGGCTGTTAAAAATATAAAAGATAAGATATCTTTTATTGTTGTTGATCCTCCAAGAGCTGGAATTATGGAAAAGGGAGTAAGAAACATTTGTAAGTTTAATGT
>JAGHEJ010000094.1 GCA_017889345.1 Clostridiales bacterium
AAAAAATAGGAGGTATAAATAAGTGTCAAAAGCTAAATTTGAGAGAAATAAACCACACGTTAACATAGGAACGATAGGTCACGTAGACCATGGTAAGACGACATTAACAGCTGCGATAACAACAGTATTGGCGAACAAGGGTTATGCAGAAGCGTTTAAATATGACGAGATAGATAAGGCGCCAGAGGAGAAGGAAAGAGGAATAACAATAAATACAGCGCACGTTGAGTATGAGACAGACAACAGACATTATGCGCACGTAGATTGTCCAGGACACGCAGACTATGTTAAGAACATGATAACAGGTGCAGCGCAAATGGATGGAGCTATTTTAGTTGTATCAGCAGCAGATGGACCAATGCCACAAACAAGAGAGCACATATTATTAGCATCAAGAGTAGGGGTTGACTACATAGTAGTATTCCTAAACAAAGCTGATATGGTGGATGATGAAGAGTTATTAGAGTTAGTAGAGATGGAGGTAAGGGATTTATTAAATGAGTATAAATTCCCAGGAGATGATACTCCGATAATAAAAGGATCAGCGCTTAAAGCGTTAGAGAATCCAACAGATACAGAAGCTACAGCGTGCATAATAGAATTAATGGATGCAGTAGACAGCTATATACCGACACCTGAGAGAGCTACAGACAAAGCGTTCTTAATGCCAGTAGAGGATGTATTTACAATAACAGGAAGAGGAACAGTAGCAACAGGAAGAGTTGAGACTGGAGTATTAAAAGTACAAGAAGAAGTAGAGATAATAGGATTAAAAGAGGAAAAAGGAAAGACAGTAGTAACAGGAATAGAGATGTTTAGAAAGTTACTAGATGAAGCACAAGCAGGAGATAACATAGGAGCGTTATTAAGAGGAATACAAAGAACAGATATAGAGAGAGGGCAAGTATTAGCAAAACCAGGAACAGTAAATCCGCATACAAACTTTGTTGGTCAAGTGTATGTACTTAAGAAAGAAGAAGGGGGAAGACATAAACCTTTCTTTGATGGATATAGACCACAATTTTATTTTAGAACAACAGACGTTACAGGGAATATAAAGTTACCAGAAGGAAAAGAGATGGTAATGCCAGGAGACCACATAGATATGGAAGTTGAGTTAATAACACCAATAGCAATGGATGAAGGATTAAGATTTGCTATAAGAGAAGGTGGAAGAACTGTAGGTTCTGGAGTTGTTTCTAAAATAAATAAATAGTATTTAAT
>JAGHEJ010000091.1 GCA_017889345.1 Clostridiales bacterium
AATTGAATAGAATACTTTAATGCATTTAAATATAACTCCATTTTTTCTTTATTTTCACTATTTGATAACTCTAATTCAAATAATTTAATAATACAATCAAAATTATAAAAAGTATCTTTTCCATATCTTTTTTCTAATTCTTTATTTAAATTTTTTAGATAATCTGTATAATCATCAAACTCTTGCTCTGTTTTTACGTTTTCACTTCTATATGATTCAATTATATTTTGTTGATATCTATCTATATGAATTATTATAGTTTCTATAAAATCAACTCTTCTAGTTATATATTTAAATATTTCATCTATATATATAGGAATCCTCTTAAAATGTTCTCCATCTTTACTAGTGTAAACAACTGCATAAATATCACTATCACAATCATGAAAAATACTTTTATCATTCCATAATACATATGGACTACACTCAAACTTATTTTCTTGATACATTTTATGCCTACTAGTTTCTATTGGATGTACAGAGCATAGTGAACGTAAATATTCAAAATATCTTTTATCACTCCCTTTACCATCCTTACCTGGTTTATTAAATATATCTATTGATATTTCAACTTCTTCATCTTTTATATCAAAAACTTTAGCAAGTTCTGTTATACAATCTATAACCACAGATGCATTATTCATAAAATCAAAAAAATCAAAAGCACTTCGTCTATGCTTCCCGGTATTTAATTTAAGTTGATTTAAATAATCAACTGTATCATCAAGCCTATCCATTATTGCACAAATTTTATCCCATGCACGATATGTTCCGTATTTTTTATCATACGATTCTATATTATAAGATATATTTTGTTGCTCATTTATTTTATCCCTTAATCTTTTAATAATATGTGTATCAATATTTATTTTAAATATATTTTTATTCATTATATTCCCCCGTTTAAGTCATTAACTAGAAATTATATATAAAAGATACTAGAAATTAATCTAGTATCTCTATTTTTCCTGTAACAGCTTCACTTATTAAACTTTGTTTAGCTTCTTTTAGTTTTTCTATTTGTAGCTTGGTTTTATTAGTAACTCCATCTATTTCTTTTATTTTCATACTTAAATATTTATTGATTTCATACTGTTCACTAAGCTCTGGTATTACAATTTTCATGCTACGTATTGTTTCCATTGATAAACTTGGTTGTGCCGATGCTTTCTTAATTTTATTTACTTCTTCTTGTCCTGAACTTGACATTAAATAATATACTAAGTACTCTTCGTCTATTTTTTTCTTATTTTCGCCCAAAATTTCTATTTTAGCAACATTCGGAGCTAAATGATGTCTTTGATTTTTATCAAATAATGCAACTTCTCCTATTCCAGCCCCAATAAATGTCATTAATACACATTTTTGATATAATGCACATCTATTCAATTTTTTAGATGTTTCCATATCTATAAATTCTTTTTCTTGGTCTATGAACCTATTCATTTTTATATTTCCAGCTCTAACAATAGGTACTTCACCTATATCAGATAGTTTATTTGCCATGTGGTCTGTATATTCAAACCCTGCAAGCTTTGTTACAAATGAAACTAAACCTAATCTAACTGTTTTAAAATCAATCGGAATACATCCAATCCACTCAACTCCACTATCCTTCATCTCTTTGCTACTTCTCTTAACCAATTCATACCTATCATCACTCTTAACAACCTTCACCTTACCAGTAACAACCTCACTTATAAGGCTTTTCTTTGCTTCTTCTAATCTTTCTATTAACTTTTCTTTTTTAGATATAATTAAGTCAAACTGTGAAGTCTTTTCATCAAGAAAGTTTACTATCTTTTCTTGTTCTTTTAGCTGTGGAATATTTATATATAATTTTTTTCCATTATCAACATTTATTCCACCTTGTGCACCACCTGTTTTATAATATTCAATTTGTTGTTTTTGACACATAAGATAATAATATAAAAATTTAGATATAAACTTTTTTCTAGGTACAAATGCCATTACTGATTGATTTGCTGTTGATCCAAATGTTAAATATCCAACATTACCACAAGTTGCACCTGTCATTGCTAGTAATACCGTATCTGCTGGAATTAATTTAGTTGAACTTTCTTTTAATCCCTTATCTGTTATATATCTACTTATGTTTTTAACTAAACCATTCTGAACTTCACCTGAATTTATCCAAGGAATACTTCCATCCCAGTAACTTGGCTCATTAGTACTTGGTGTTCCCCCTGCAAACACATCAAAATAATATTGTGACTTAGATTGTATCCATGATTTAGGTATTTTACTATGTTCTCCTATTTTAAACTCGTCATCACTTCTGTATCTATATCTCATTATCCTAGCACCTTCCTTATCTCTAGTGCTATCTCACTTTCTAAACTTTCAACTTCCTTCATAATATCTGCAAAACTTCTTAACTCTTCATACTTATAAAAATGTCTAGTAAATGGTATCTCATACCCTATATTATTTATACTACTTTCATCTATATAAGCATCATTAACATGAGGTTTTACTTCCTTTTCAAAATACTCATATACATCATCTTTAAGAGCTATACTTTCAGTATCTTTTAAAGAACTATCACTTTCTATATTTCCTTTACTATCTTTACAAACTTCTGCATCTTCATTTCTTACACCAATAGCATTTACTATTGCTTTTATAAGTCCTGCTGGTAGTGCTATATCAAATGACTTAGACTTAGCTTTTAAATCTTTTATAAACTTTTCTCTGTCCATATACTCTAAAGTATTGTCAAAGCTTTCTAATAGTTTTATTAATTTTTCTTGCTTTTCTCTACCTTCATTTTCTTCCATTTCTTTAACTTCTAGATCTTTTTTCTTAGATACTGCAAGGTTTATAAATTGAGTAGTATTTTTTACATTTTCTATGGCTTCTTCATTAACATTAAAACTTAACTTTAATGGTCTTTCTACTGTTATTTTTCTATATCCAAAGTCTTCGTTGTCAAATATTTTACTATTTTCACTTTCTTCAAAGCTACTATATAAACTTGTTATTTCTTTTATTTGCTCAGGAGTTATTTCTTTTCTTTTGTTTCCTAAGCTCTTTCTCATTGATTGATAGTATTCACTAGCATTTACAAGTTGTATCTTACCTTTTCTTTTGGCTTCTTTTTTGTTAGTAAGTACCCATATATATGTTGCTATACCTGTGTTGTAGAACATATCAGTAGGTAGTGCTATTATACCTTCTAGGTAGTCATTTTCTATTATCCATTTTCTAATGTTTGATTCTCCGCTTCCTGCATCTCCTGTAAATAATGGTGAGCCGTTAAATATTATAGCTATTCTACTTCCTTCTTCGTCATCATACATTTTGCTGATCATGTTTTGTAAGAAAAGTAATGAACCATCACTGACTCTTGGAGTACCTGCTCCAAATCTTCCATCAAATCCTAAGTCTGCTGCTTCTTTTACTTTCTTTTCTTCGTCTTTCCAAGTTACACCAAATGGAGGAGTTGAGATTAAGAATCTTATTTTTTCCCCGTTAAATCTATCTTGTGT
>JAGHEJ010000092.1 GCA_017889345.1 Clostridiales bacterium
AAAGAATTTATTGAGAGAGAACTTGATAAGAAATCTTTTGTAACAACAATGTACTCATTAATTGTTAATAGAGAGCCAGATTCTGAAGGTCAAAAATATTGGGAGAGAAAATATGACGAATATAAATCACAAACAAATTCTATTGCAGAGCTTAGAATTAAAATTGCAAGAGAGATGATGGATCAACCAGAGTTTAAAGAGCTTGTGACGAATTTGAATTTAAGATATTAAAACTAAGAGAGTTTATTTTTACAAATGCTATTTTAAATATGGAGGTTTAAGAAAGTTATGAATAGAAAGAAGATAGCACTTCTATTAACTGGACTTGTAGTTACCTCAGGAGTTTTAACAAGCTGTGGATCAGATAATAAAACAGCACAGAATAATTCAAAAATGATGCAAGAAGATTCAGTCCTTAGAAAAGCATCTGAAAGAAATATTATAGAGCATTATGAAAATTATAATTTTCCAGATGTTGCTTATGCTGAAGACATTATGGAAAATAATTTAGATAAAAATGAGTCGTTTTCTCCAATTGATAATGGGGAAGAAAATTTTATACCTGAACAAAGCAAAACTGAAAAATTAATCCCAGAAAATTTGGATGATAGTTTGAGAAATTATGATAAGAGAGTTTTTGATGTGCCTGAACTTGCTTCAAGAATTGGAGAAGAGTTTTCAGATAAGTATCCTATGGAAAATGAAAATGATGTTAATTTAAATAATTTTGATAATTCAAATTATGAGGGACAACAAATAAGTGGATTTTCAAATGTTGTTGAAGATGACATATTAGATGGCGAAATTTATATGAATAAAAATTCATCTCCAGTTAAAGAAGAAAAAAATTATTCACAGGATAAAGCAAATGAAATTCAAAATTTTTCTGAGAATGGAACAAACAATATACAAAATATAGAGCCAAAAATTTCTCAAGTAGAGGAATTTAATGAACCATCTTCAAAGCCTCAAGAAAATATTCAAAGCCAAGATTTTACGAATGTTGAACCAACTCCATTAGCAGGAACACAAGTTAGTAACAAAGAGGTTGGGAAAATAACGGTTGTATCTTCTCAAGGAGGAGTAGATATTCCTAGCGAGAATTTATTAGGTAAGGGACAAAGACCACAAGGAACAGTAGAAGTTTCATTTAAATTATCTGGAGATGTTTTAAGTATTCTAAGTTTAAGAGAAAATTTGCAAGCAGCTTATGAAGAAGCTAGAGTAGGTGCTAATAATAATCATAAAGATGAATCTGTTGAAAAGAGAATAGTACTAGCACAACAATTACAAAATATTTTTGAGCCAAGTGATGGAATAGAAGTATTTTTTGAGAGCAGTAAGGGAACGCAATCTTTTTATTTAAATTCAAAATATATGTTCCCTATTGTAAATACAACTCAAGATACATTAAAGCCTGAGGAAAAAGATTATTTAATGAGAATGATTGATTTAAATTATGCTGATAATACAAGAACTATTGATACTAAAAGTAATAGAAATCCTGAGAACATTGTAATTAGAATGGTGTTAAAAGAAGGTGCTCCAAAAGATGCAAAGGGACTATATACAAATACAAATTATAAATTTGTAGGAACTAAGGATTATGTAAACTTAAAAGTTAAAGATCCAAGTTATACAGGAAGTCAAAGTTCCCTTGTAAATGGAGAACTTAAAGGATTTCAAGTTCAAGATTTTAAAACAGCAAAACAGTTAGCTAAGATTGATGCACTAGATCCAACTGGTCAGAATCATGTATTATTTAATCACATGAGAAAAAATTTCAATGAGGAAGTACAGAATTTAGATAATATTTATTTAAATCAATCTTTTGACACAATGTATATTAACTTTAAAAAATTAATTGAAAAGTCTGGGGCTGGTCAACCAGATTTAGTAGTTGATGATAAAGCTGTTAATATTAGAGGTACAAGTATTAGGTTTAACAATTTAATATTAATTGATCCAGATAACACAATTGAAAATATAAAATTTGAAGATAAGCGTGGAGATAAATACGACGGAAAATTAATTAAAATAAGTAAAGAGAGTGAACCAGCTAGTTACTGTGTAGAGATTGTTGGACTTAAGAGAGATAGTGAATACACATTTAAAAATATGCAAATTACTTCAAATGTAAATGGCATTTCTCAAACTAAAACAATAAAATTTGGTCAATATGATAAGAATGCCACAGCTCCTCCTAAAGCTTCAGTTCCTAGTTATAAAATTGTAGATAATACAATTTCAATTCGTACTGCTAAGTTTGCAGGTCCACAATTAAAAATTGTTCCAGGTGAAAAAATAACTTTACCTGGTGGAATTTTAGTAGATGCAGTAAAAAATGATAGTACTGCTTTAAGATATATAGTTAAAATTGATAATCCAGAAGGGTTTATTGGAGATGTTTCTGTTAATGGATTAAGAGGAGATGAAAAATATTTAGTAGAAAAAATTGTTGATGAAACAACAAAGACAAATTATTATGTGATAACTTTGTACAATTTAAAATCAAATTATGATTATGGATTTGTAACAATTCAAACAAATTATACAGATCCAAACGGAAATAAACTTCAATCAAATCAATCTTTAAAAGAAATAAATGTTCCAGATGAAAAAGCTCCACTAACAGATAATAAAACTGAGAATGAACCATTGAAAGGCACAAGTAGGTTTAATGTAATTGTTAATGATGAAATTACTCCAAAAAATTCTAGAGAAGCAGAGATTCCAGTTTTTATTGATGATATTCAAAAGAGTTTTATAAGAGTTGATTTTATTGCTCCAAAAGATGTAAACACTTCAGGTGTGCAATGTAAATATGAAAATAACAAATTGAAATTTACAAACTTACAACCAAAATCAAATTTAGTTTACAACGTAAACTTTATTTATAAAGATGAAAATGGACAAAAAAAATCTGTAGAGAAATTTGTTAATGTTAAGACAACAGATGTTTCTGATTATGATATAAAGAAAGCAATAATTACTCCACATAAAACACAAGCTGAGGTTAAATTTGAACTTTATTCTCCAGCTAAATCAGGAGTTAAATCAGTTACTGTAAAAGATTCAAAAGGAAACACAATAAAATCAACTTGGGATAGCAAAAACCAAATATTAAAATTAGAAGATTTAAAAGAGAATTCAGAATATAGTGGAGTTGTTGTGAATTTAGCTCTTGAAAATGGAAAAGTAATTAAATACAATTTAGATTCTTTTAAAACTCAAGAAGATGTACAAAAACCGACAGGAGAAGTTTCAACTTTTGTAGAGAGAGTTTATAAAATTGCATTAGGAAGAGAGCCTGAAATTGAGGGATGGAATTTCTGGATCGACAAACTTCAGAAGAAAGAAATAACAGCAACAGAATTCATAGCTGAAAACTTAATGACTCAAAAAGAATTTGTTGAGAGAGAACTTGATAAATCACAATTTGTAACAACGATGTACTCATTAATTGTTAATAGAGAGCCAGACTCTGATGGACAAAAATATTGGGAAAGAAAATATGACGAGTACAAACCTCAAACAAATTATATTGCAGAGCTTAGAATTAAAATTGCGAGAGAGATGATGGATCAGCCAGAGTTTAAAGAGCTTGTTACAAATCTAAAATTAAAATATTAATTTGAAATTACGGTATACTTTTGTGGTATACCGTTTTTGTTTTATAATTATAACAAATTCTATTAAAGATTTTTGACGCTAAGAGATTGGAGACGAAAATTATGCAAAACAGAACCAAGAAAGCCCTTGAAGATTCACTAAAAAAACTTTTGAAAGTAAAATCACTTGATAAGATAACAATTAATGATCTTACAGAAGAATGTGGAATAAGTCGAATGGCTTTTTATTATCACTTTAGAGATATTTATCATCTTATTGAATGGTCTTGTATTGAAGATGCACGTCAAGCTTTGCAAGGAAAGAAAACTTATGATACATGGAAAGAAGGATATCTTCAAATTTTTGAAGAGGTAAAGGAAAATAAAAATTTTGTGGTAAATGTATATAATTCTGTTGGACGAGAGCAAATAGAAAATTATTTATATAAATTGACTTACGATTTGTTAATTGGAGTGGTAGAAGAACAATCTAAAGGCATGAATATTACAAAAGAAGAAAAAATGGCAATAGCAAATTATCATAAGTATGCTTTTGTTGGCATTATGCTTGATTGGATAAAAAATAATATGAAACAAGATCCAAAAGGAATAGTAAATGATGTAGGAACTATACTTCAAGGAACTATAAAGTTATCCATAGATAATTTTTTAAAAAAATATGTTTAATATAATTTGTACAATTTAAATAATATGATAAAAAACTAATCAAACGAGCTGTTTTGTGAATTTAAGTTAGATGTTTTGAGAAATATAATAGAACCATACTCAACAAAATTTAAAAATGATTTCTTACTAGGGGGTAAGATTATGTATTATTCAAGTGGTAACTATGAAGCATTTGCTAGGCCACAAAAACCAGAAGGAGTAGATCATAAATCAGCTTATATTATTGGGTCTGGTCTTGGGGCGTTATCAGCAGCGTGTTTTCTTGTAAGAGATGGTCAAATGAAAGGGAAAAATATTCATATTCTTGAAAAAGATTCAATTCCTGGTGGGGCTTGTGATGGATATTTGTATGAAAAGCTTGGATATGTAATGCGTGGAGGAAGGGAAATGGATAACCACTTTGAATGTATGTGGGATTTATATCGTTCAATTCCTTCAATTGAAACTGAGGGCGTTAGTGTTCTCGATGAATATTATTGGTTAAACAAGAAAGATCCAAATTATTCTCTTATGAGAGCAACGATTAATCGTGGAGAAGATGCTGGACTTGATAAGAAATTTGGATTATCAGATAATGGTGCTAAACAAATTATGGAGTTATTTTTTACTCCAGATGAGGATTTATATAATAAGAAGATAACTGAAATTTTTGATGATGAGGTTTTAGAATCTAATTTCTGGTTATACTGGAGAACAATGTTTGCTTTTGAAAATTGGCATTCAGCATTGGAAATGAAACTTTATCTTAAGAGGTATATTCACCACGTTGGAGGACTTCCAGATTTTACTGCTCTTAGATTTACAAAGTACAATCAGTATGAGTCTATGATTCTTCCGATGATTAAATATCTTGAAAGTCATGATGTTCAATTTCACTATGGAGTGAAAGTTGAGAATGTTGAGTTTGAGATAAATGAAAACAAAAAACTTGCAAAGAATATTGTAACAATTGTTAATGGAAAAACTGAAAATATAGAATTAACAGAGAATGAGCTTGTATTTATAACAAATGGTGGTTGTGTTGAGAATTCAGCTTTAGGAAGTCAAAATGAGCCGGCTCCATTTAAACCAGAAATTAAAGCTGGTGGTGGATGGGATATGTGGCGTAAAATAGCTGCACAAGATCCATCATTTGGCCATCCAGATAAATTTTGTTTTGATCCTGAGCAAACAAATTGGGTGAGTGCAACTGTTACAACTTTAGATGACAAGATTGTTCCATACATTAAAAATATTTGTAGGAGAGATCCATTTAGTGGAGGAGTAGTTACAGGAGGAATTGTAACGGTAAAAGATTCAAATTGGTTATTGAGTTGGACTTTTAATAGACAGCCACAATTTCGTTCACAACCAAAAGATCAATTAGTTGGATGGATGTATGGATTATTTAGCGACAAACCAGGAAACTATATTAAGAAAGCTATGAGAGATTGTACAGGTAAGGAAATTTGTATGGAATGGTTATACCATTTAGGAGTTCCAGAAGATAAAATAGAAGACCTTGCAACAAATAGTGCTAATACAATTCCATGTATGATGCCATATATTACAGCTTTCTTTATGCCAAGAGAAGCAGGAGATCGTCCAAATGTTGTTCCTGATGGTGCTGTTAACTTTGCGTTCCTTGGACAATTTGCAGAAACAAAAAGAGATACAATCTTTACAACTGAGTATTCAGTTCGTACAGGAATGGAAGCAGTATATACACTTTTAAATATTGATCGTGGAGTTCCAGAAGTTTGGGGAAGTAGCTATGACATAAGAGATTTATTAAAGGCAAGTATAAAACTTAGAGATGGAAAACCAATAACAGATTTTAAACTTCCATTTAAAGAAAAGATACTTCTTAAAAAAGCTATACAAAAAATAGTTGGAACGGATATTGAGAAAATTTTAAAAGAGTATGATGTTATATAATAAAAGAGGGGAGAAGTAGCCCCTCTTATTTTAAATTTTAGGAGTTGCAATATTGTGATTAAAGTTGAAACTATAACTTCAAAGTATGACGGACTATCTCTTGAATTGGAGATGATAATTCCAGATAAAAATATTAGAGGTATTGTACAAATTTCTCATGGTATGGCAGAATATAAAAAACGTTATAGAGATTTTATGAAATATTTAAGCGATTATGGATATGTAACAATAATAAATGATCATAGAGGACATGGAAGCAGTGTATCTAAAAAAGAAGATCTTGGATTTTTTTATACAGAAGATATAAATGCTATTGTAAACGATCTTTATCAGATTACGGTTTATATAAAAGAAAAATTTCCAAATGTTCCTTTATATTTGTTTAGCCATAGTATGGGGACTTTAGTTGCTAGAAATTATATAAAGAAATATGATTATGAAATTGACAAATTAATTTTGTGTGGACCACCAACCAAAAACTCAGCAGTAGATCTTGGGATAATACTTTCAAAAATCTCTAAGAAACTAAGAGGTGAAAAGTATAGAAATAAGACTATTGATAAACTTGTTTTTGGATCTTTTAACAAAGGATATATTAAAGATAATTCTTGGATATGTAGTAATGAAAAATTAGTAGATAAATATAGTAATGATGAATTTTGTGGATTTAAATTTACAAACAATGGTTTTATAAATCTATTTAAATTATTAAAAGAGGCGTTTTCAAAAGATGGATGGGGAGTTAAGAATCCTAATTTACCAATTTTTATGATTGCAGGTAAAGATGATCCAGTAATTCAAGGTGAGAAGAAGTTTAATCATCTTGGGGAATTTTTAAAAGATATTGGGTACAAAAATATAACTCAAAAACTTTATGAAGGTCAAAGACATGAATTGTTAAATGAAACAAAAAATCTTGAAACTTATAAAGATATTTTAGATTTTTTAGATAGCAAAAATTAAGAGAGAGAATTAAAATTGTTCTCTCTCTCTTTTTTGTTTTGTGAAAATAAATTTATAAAAGTGGAATAATTTATTTTAAAAAATATACAAATTTAAAGTAGCAATAATTTTTGAAGGAATTGAAATTTTATGAGAGACGATAACAAAAAAGTTGAAGAGGGAACAATGCAAAATAAAGGTTTAGAAGTAGAAGTAACTGAAACTCAAGAAGTAGTTGAAGTAACTGATGCAGTAGTAGTTGAAGAAGTTAAAGAAGAGAATGCAGCAGATACATCTAAGTTTGTAAAAATTAAAGAGCTTTTAGAGGAAGTTTTAGAGAAAGTTACAGCCTTAATTAAAGCTAAGAAAGGTGAAAAGGCTGAAGAAGTTGTTGAAGCTCAAGCAGTTGTTGAAGAAGTAGTAGCTGAAGAAGCTCAAGTTTCAGAAGAGAAATAATTTATAGAAATTAATTAAGAGGGCTTGATGCCCTCTATTTTATTTTTTGAATTTGTTTTGTGAAAATAAATTCATAAAAATTGGAATATTTAAAAATGTAGAGAGATAAGAATGATTATGTAATCAATAATTTTCGAGGAAATTAAAAATTATGATAGATGATAGAAATGATTTAGAGTTTATAACTGATGATATAGACACAGTATCAGAAGAAAGTGTAGATGAGGTAAAAGAAGTTTCTAAGATATCTATGGGTAAAGCAGTAGCTCCTAGATCTACAGTTGATTCTACTAAAGTAGTAGGACAATTTAATGTCTTAAGAACAATTGGTGGATCTGAAACTACTCATAGTACTTCTGATACATTTAATCCACAGGGTACAGCAGAAGTAAGCTTTACATTATCTGGAGATATTTTATCATTGGCACCTAAAAGTGCAGTAGGAGGATTAAGTACTAATATAAATTCTTTAAGTACTTTAATTCAAAATGCGTATCAAGAAACAATTAAGGATGCTAATGCAGGATTTACACTTTCTACTTTAGATGATAGAAAAAAATTAGGAGGAGCATTACAGCTTATATTTGGAGGAACTGATAAACCAAATAGTAGTTTGAAATTTATATTTAATTCAAGTAATGGTCAAGTTAAATCAGTAGCTTTTGATAAAGATGCATGTTTTCCAACTGCAGACTCTTGTCCAAATTTTATAAAATATATAATTGATTTAGATGCAATGAATACGACTGGAGTGGGAAAAAATAAATCAACTAGCTCAAATGATATTCCTATAAAAATGATAATTAGAGTGACAGATCCTTCAAGTGCAGATACAGCTCCGTTACAAACTAATACTGATTATTCATTTGTAGGTATTGAGAATGATAAAAATTTTAAAATTAATACTAATACTGCTGATTTTAATTCACGACCAGATACATCAAAAGTGAATGTTATTGATTTTAAGATGGATGGGTTTAAAACAAAAAAAGCATCAGCATATATAGTTACAAAACTCGAAGATTCTAAACATCCTTCACCTAGCACAGTTCATCTTATTTACAAAGGAACAACTGGAGTTAGAACAGAAACTTATGCATCAAGTTATTTATATTTAAATACGATTGAAAAGAGCAGTAGATCAGGATATGAACATCTTTATCCACAATTTATTGATATGAAAGCTATAACAGAGAGATCAGGAGTAACTTCTAGTGGAGATTTAGGCTCAGTGCCTGTAACAGTATCTGCATTTCATACTCCAATTGAAGTAACAGGAACATCTATTAAAATAAAACCATTACAATTTAAAGATCCAGATAGTACAATTACTAAAATAGAAGTTGAAGATAATAGAGGACAGTTATATAAAGCAAAGTTATCAGTAGATTCATCAGATCCAAAGCTTGAAAGTGGAGTTTCTTTTCTTGAAATTACAGATCTTCAAAGAAGTATGCCTCATACTTTTACTAAAGTTCATATAACTTCAAATCATGGAGGAAAAGAAGAATTAAAGACTATTCATTTTGTAAGTTATTCCGAGACTACTGGTAGCTGGACAGGTTCGCAAATAAATGTAAATACTTTACCAATTAGAACAGCACATTTTTATGGACCAAAGCTTGTATTAGTTAATGATCCAATTCAAACAGGAAGTAATTTGAATAATCTTCCAGATGGATTAAAAGTTAAATCTGTTAAAAATGATAGAACAGCTTTAAGATATATTATAAAACCAGATAACACAGAAGGAACTCTAGGTGATATTACAATTAATGGATTAAGAGATGAGAAGTATAAAATTGAAAAAGTATTAGATAAAGATGGAAAAATTAGTTATTGGATTTTAACTTTATACAATTTACTTCCAGATTATGATTATAGCTTTTTAATACTAGAGCTTTCTTACACTGATCCAAATGGAAATAAATCAATAACAAGACAAGCTTTAAGTGAAATAAATAAAACAACTGATACTAAGTATGATAATAGAACAGAAAAAACAGCATTGCCACTTAATGAACAATTTGAAATTGTTGTTAATGATAAAGTTGAATCAAAAAATCCAAGAAGTGTTGAAGTTCCAGTGTTTGTTGATGATATACATGGTAAATTTGTTGGAATAGAAATGACTCCTGCTAAAGAGCATCCAGACTCTAAAGCAGAATATGAAATTGGTAAGATTAAGTTTTCTAATTTAACACCAGATAAAACAGGAGTATTTAGAGTAGACTTTTTACACAATCCAGATGCAGATAACAATTCAACTTACGCATTTAAAAATTCAAATATACAAAGAATAGCTAGATATATAACAATTACAACTCCAAAAGTTTCTGATTTAGATATAAAATCTGCAACTGCTACTGTAGATATGACAACTGCTGAATTTAAATTCGAATACTATTCAGATCCAAAATCACCTATTAAAACTGTTGTTGTTAAAGATTCTGCAGGGAAAGAAATTAAATCTTCTTTTGATAAAACAACAAATGTTTTAAAACTTGAAGGTTTAAAAGAGGAAACTAAGTACCCAAAAGTTAAAGTAACTTTCACTTTAGAGAATAGCAAAACAATTGAATATACCCTAGAAGATTTTACAACTGAGAAGAAGGAAGAGAAGCCAACTGGAAAAGTTGCTGAATTCGTTGCAAAAGTTTATAAGCTTGCTTTAGGAAGAGATCCAGAAGTTGAAGGATGGAAATTCTGGGTACAAAAACTTGAATCAAAAGAGTTAGCTGTTACTCA
This sequence comes from Clostridiales bacterium, assembly GCA_017889345.1. GTDB lineage: Bacteria > Bacillota > Clostridia > Clostridiales > Clostridiaceae > Dwaynesavagella. Next base: position 10,362 of record JAGHEJ010000092.1, read on the forward strand.
ATTCATCTATGATTTAATGAAACAAGATGAATTTGTAAGCAGACTTATGAGTAGGGAACAATTCATCAAAATGATGTATGAAATTATTGTTGGAAGAGAACCAGAAGAAGAAGGACAAAAATACTGGGAGCAAAAATATGAAGAGTATAGAACTCAAGAGCCAACTTTAGCAGATGTTCGTATGAGAATCGCTAGAGAGATGATGGATACTGCTGAGTTTAAAGCATATGTTGCTTCTTCACTTGGTTTAAAATATTAATTTCATATAGATAGAGAAGGATTTTCCTTCTCTATTTTATTTTTTTAAATAAAAACCATTTTTACAGTAAATACTATAATTAGTACAATTTATGGAGGCTTTTATTTAATGGGAAATTTGAAAAAATCTATATTATTGTTCACAACGACTTTTATAATGACTCTTTCTTTAATTTCTTGTGGAACTAATGAGAATAATAGCGGAAATAAAATTAAAGTTGATAATATTTATAAGGGAAGTGGAAAGTTTGATAGGGATACGCTTTATATAAGCGCCCTCAATATTGATAGTCCTACTAATGATTCCCTTTTTAAATATGATTTGTTAAATATCGGCATTAAATCGTTAAGTAAAAGAGGGTTTAATCCATATTTTGTTGATTCAAAGGAAGATTATTATATAATCGATGCAATTTGGGAACCTCTTATGAGGAAAAATTATGACGGAGAATTTTATCCCAATATTTTAAAACAACTTCCAACTGTTTCGGAAGATAGAACTGTTTATTTATTTTCTCTTAAAGAGAATTTGACTTGGGAAGATGGAACAAAGATAACTACAAAAGATATTGAATTTACATATAAATTTTTGATGGATAGTTCATACAACGGCTCTTTTAATAGAGAGCTTTTAAATATTAAAGGATGGGAAAAATATAAAAATGGTGAAAGTGATTCTATTGAAGGTTTTGAAATTATAGATGATTATACTTTTAGAATTACTGTTGAAAAGCCTACAATCTATACGATGGAGCTATTAAATATTTATCCACTTTCTTTCACTTACTATGGTCAATATTATTTTCAAGGTGGAGCAAATGAACTTAACAATAGTGATATAAAGCCTTTTGGAAATGGTGTGTTTAAGTATCTTGGGTATGAGGAAGATAAATATTTAACTTTAGAATCTAACTCTTTTTATTTCAAAGGAAAATCAAACATAAATACTTTAACTTTTAAAGTTATTGGTGAAAATAATTTTATAAATGAGCTTACAACAGGAAAAGTAGATTTTGTTAGAGATGAAATTTTAAATGATGAGGTGTTATACGAAGTTTCGCAAGCTGACTTTTTAAGTGGATATATTTTTTCAAATTATGGGTATGCTTCTATTGTAATTAATCACAAAAATCCAATTCTTCAAGATTTAAATATAAGATCTGTAATTAATATGGCAATAGATAAAAACAAAATTATAGAAGTTTTATCAAATGGAAAATTAGATATTATAGATGCTCCCATAGATAAAAATTTCTACAACCTTTTTTATGATAAGGGAAATGTTACAAATGAATTTAACAAAAATTCTGCTATAAGTATTCTTGAAAAATTAGGGTGGAAAAAGAATGAAAATGGAATAAGGGAAAAAGATGGTCAAAAATTAGAATTTGTGTTTTTAGTAGATAAAAATAGCGAAGTGGTTTCTAAAATTTTTCCTCTTATAAAAAGTGATTTGGAGAATGTAGGAATTAATATTGTTGAACAAGAAATTGATGACGACTTCTTTTATTTAAATGATAAGGATAATTTGGTTTACGATATGTTTCTTATGGATCCAAATTTTAATTATGATCCTTATTGGTATAACACTTTCCATACAAATGGAAAAGATAATTATTATTTTTATTCAAACCCTGAACTCGATAATGTATTAAATAATATTTCAACTCAATTTGATTTAGAGCAAAGTGGAGATTTATATCAAAATGCTTACGAAATACTAAAAAAGGATTTACCTGTTATTCCAATTTTTCAAAGCAAACAATTTGACATATATAATGCAAGAATTATGGGTATAAATTCAGTAAATATTTTTAAGACATTTTATTATGACGAGATAATTCTTAAAAAATGATTTTTGGAGATGATATTTTGAAAAAACTTCTAATGAAAATTTTAATTTGTACAATAATATTTTATTCACAAATGACCTTTAATGCTGTTGCAGTTAATTATGGAGATAGAGCAGAAATCCATTTGGAAAAATTTTCAAGGATAGGAAGTAGATCAGTAGCGACTCAAAGTGAAAAAATTTCAAGAGAATACATAGAAAACACTTTATCGGAAATGGGATATAAAGTTAAAAATCTAAAATTTAAAGTTGAAGATTATGATACATATAACATTGAAGTTAACAAAAAGGGAAAGGATACTTCTAAAACAATTATAATTGGTGCTCATTATGATGGAAGAATTGAGGGGAATGCCTGTGATGATAATGGTTCAGGCATATCAGTTCTTCTTGAACTATGTGAAGTTTTAAAAGATATTGAATCTCCATACAATTTAAAATTTATTTTCTTTGGAGCTGAAGAGATAAATGTTCTTGGACGTGGTCTTCACGGTTCATATGATTATGTTGAATCTTTAAGTAAACGTGAAAAGAACAAAATTAAATATATGATAAATCTTGATACTCTTGTTTCTGGAGATAAAATGTATGCTTATAATTGTTATAAAAATGAAGAGATGAACGATGAATCAAAAGAACTTTTAATGAAGCTTCGAGAGGTTTCACAAGTGAATAATATAAATTTGAATTTTAATTTCAATGATGATGAGAACGTAAGTTTTACAAATACAAAAAGCGATTATTATCCATTTTTTGAGATTGGAGTTCCTGTAATTTATTTTGAATCTACAAATTGGGAAGCAGGGGATAAAGACGGTCGTTCCCAAACAGAATCTTTAGGAAGAATTATTCATACACCTAGCGATAATTTGATTCTTATAGAAAGTTTATACGAAAATAGAATAAAAGAGAGATTAAGAGATTACGTTAATTTGGTTAAAGAATTTGTTTTAAGTTATGTTTAAGGGTTTCCTTTTAAGGAAACTCTTTTATTTTTTGGAAAAAACATTGAACAAAAAGTTAAAAATATGTTACAATAAACGAAAGAGAGGAATATTTCAGAAATGTTTTAAGGAGTTAAACTTTATGCAATATTTAAATACTAGAAAATTGTTTTTATTTGATATGGTTAATGAGCATGTTTCACAACTTGATTTAATGGATGATGAATGTAATTATGCAGAAATAATTACAAATGCAAATAAATTTTTTATGGATTTTTCAAAAAGATTTATTGAAAAAATTTTTAAAATAGTTTATGACCATGTAAATCAATTGGAGTTAAATATATTTGCAGAAGATAAAACTTTAAGTATTAATCATGTTAAAAATATTTATAGAGGAATATTAAGCAATTCAAGTATAAAAAAGTTTTCGGAAAATATCAAAAACAAGGCAAATGAAATAAACCAAAGAGAGACTTTTGACATTAGAGAATATAGACAACTTATGGATTATATTGAGGAACTTGATTTTATATGCACATTTGAAATGTATTCTTACCTTTTAAGAGAAGATGTTGAGGGAGTATTAAGTTTTATTTTAGATAAGGTTGTAGAGGAAGCAGTCTATATGAATCAAGATATAGAAAATGTTAATAGAAAAATTCTTAGTCAAATTAATAGGAAAATAAATATATTTAAAGATATTTATGATGATGAAGAAATTTCTATTATTGAAGAAACAAAGAATCATATAATTTACAAAATAAATCAAGTATTACACATGGTTAGAGTGTAAATTAAAATTTAAAGCATACTAAAAAAATATAGTATGCTTTTTTATTATTATGTTTGTAAAAAATTTACATATTAATATTGAATTTATATGCATAATATTGTAAAATTTTTACATATTCGAGATATCCCAAATATTTTTGGAAAGGATGTTTTGTTTGGAAGTTTTTTGTGAAGAACAAAATAATACTATTGTAGCACATCTTAATGGGGAATTAGATCATCATTCTGCCGAATACATAAGGATAAAAATAGATTACTACATAGATACTTCCACTTCTAAAAATTTGGTGTTCGATTTTAAAAATGTTTCGTTTATGGACAGTTCTGGAATTGGAATAATTATTGGTAGACATAAAAAGATATTAGCGAAGAATGGACAAGTTTTTTTGGTGAATTTGAACGGTACAATTAAAAAAGTTATTGAGTTGTCGGGAATTAATAAAATTGTAAAAGTACATAGTGATTTGACTGAGGTTTTGAATAATGCTTAGGGGGATTTGTATGCAAAATAATATGAGTTTAACTTTAAGTAGCAGATCTAGTAATGAAAGTTTTGCTAGAGTTGCTGTAGCTGCTTTCATTGCTCAATTGGATCCAACTCTTGAAGAGATAAGTGATGTTAAAACGGCAGTGTCAGAAGCAGTTACAAATGCTATAATTCATGGTTACAATGAAGATGAGAGCACAAATATAAATATAAGCGTGAGCATAGAAGATGGAGTAAAAGATTCTAATAATGATGATGTATACAAAGTTATTATAAATGTTATAGATAACGGATGCGGAATAGAGAACGTACCCCTTGCGCGAGAGCCATTATATACCTCAAGACCAGATCTTGAACGTTCTGGAATGGGTTTTTCTGTTATGGAAAGTTTTATGGATGAATTGTATGTGGAGAGTAGTAAAAATCAAGGAACTCAAATAAAAATGGTGAAGTATATAAAAGTAAGGTGATTGGTATAATGGCACAAGAAAATATTGTTTCTGGAAATGTGCTTCGTCACGAGGAAAATGATGAGCTTCTCAGGCGTGCAAAAACTGGAGATAAGAAGGCTGAGGATTTACTCTTAGAAATTAATTTACCATTAGTAGCATCACTTAGTAAAAAGTTTTTAGGTAGAGGATACGATTATGATGATATATACCAAGTGGGAGCACTTGGTCTTATTAAAGCTATTAAAAACTTTAATAGCGATTATAATGTAAAGTTTTCTACATATGCAGTTCCTATGATTTTAGGAGAAATCAAAAGGTTTTTAAGAGATGACGGAATCGTCAAAATTAGTAGAAATGTAAAAGGGATATCAAGAAAAATAATGTTTAAGCGTGATGAGCTTACAAAAGAGTTGAATAGAGAACCAACTGTTCATGAACTTGCTGAATATACAAAACTTAATGTTGATGATATAATTTTAGCAATTGATTCATGTTCAAGCACTCAATATTTATATGACACTGTACATCAAGATGATGGTTCGCCAATACTTTTAATCGATAAAATTGAGGAAAAAGCTTCTGATGAC
>JAGHEJ010000093.1 GCA_017889345.1 Clostridiales bacterium
ATATAAATCCCAGTTCATTTTTCCTAAATCCTTCTAAATCCCTTGATTTTAATTTTGTTATATCTTTCTCGTTAATTACAATTTTTCCAGCCGTAACATTATCTATTGTAGAAATGCAATTTAAAAGCGTAGTCTTTCCACTTCCAGAAGCTCCCATTATTCCAACAAACTCACCTTTATAAACTTTAAAACTTACGTTATCTATGGCTTTTGTAAGATTTCCTTTATTGCCGTAATATTTTTCAATATTTTCAACGCTTAATATTTCGCTTGACATTATTTATCCCCCGTTCACTTTAATTTCTGAAACTATTTTAACACCATAAAATTTTTAAACATATGTATATTGCTTAACTTAATCTTACATTTTTGAAATGTTAAATTTTATTAACAAAATTATTGAAATTTAGTTTAAAAATGTTACAATTTGGTTAAGGTAATTTTGAAAGGAATTTAACATATGAAAAATTTAAAGAATTTAACTATAGCTTCTACTCTTTGTATTTCAACTTGTATAACTGCACCAAGTTTAACTAATGCAATGATGAAATCTGGAAAGCCATCACCTCTTAGTACAACTTTTATGACTAAACAAGATTATATTAACTTTACAAGTACAGGTAAAAAGTCTCCAGGACCTCTTGTTGGGTCAAGACTTCTTATGTTTGGTGATAACAATACTTCTACTTCAACTCCTTCAAGACAACCTCTTCCATCAACTACTCTTAAAAAACAAGTAAAATTTTGGGATTCTTCAAGCTCAACTTCTTCTAAAACATCTAAAAATACTGTTACTCAATCAAAACTTCATTCAAATTTTCAAACTAAAAAAGATTATATAGATTTTACAGGAACAGGTAAAAAAACTCTCGGATCTCGTATTCAATCAAGAATTAATATGCTTAGCGATAAAAATAGATCTAATAAAACTACTTCAAAACCAATCCTTACAAAAACTAGCGTTAAAGAACGTGTAAGTTTTTTTGAATCTTTAAGCTCAAAGTCTTCTAATTTGTCTTCAAAAAAATCAATTTCTACACAAACATCAAATACATCTGATGTATCCACGCAAACTACAAACACATTAAACAAATCCACACAAACTCCAAATACATCCGATGTATCTACACAAACTACACCTACATTAAACAAATCTACGCAAACTAAAAACACATCTGATGCATCCACACAAACTAAAAATACATTAAATAAATCTACACAAACCGAACCTCAAGTTTCCAAAAGCAAATTTAATAAATTAAAAAAATTTTTTAAAAATTAATATATAAAAACCTCCAATTAATTCATTGGAGGTTAATTTTTTAAATTATACACACTTTATGGTATACTAAATGTAATAAGTTCTTTGTAAAAAGTGCGGAGGAAATAAAATTGAAACAAAATCAAAGATTCACTGTAAAGTATTCTCAATCATCTTTTTCAAATGGAAAGATACAAATTATAATAGATAATGAAACAGGAGTAAATTATATAATGACAATAGGGGCTGGTTTTAGTGGAATTACTCCATTACTAAATAGTGATGGATCTATTTATGTGGATAAAAATTTAAACGAAAAAGACAACTAAAAAATCTAGTTATCTTAATTTTTAATTTATGATTGTAGGAATATACGTTGTTCTTTTAAAAATTTTATTTTCATTGTCATTGTATACTTCAACAGTTTTCACACTAATTGCTTTCACAAAATAATTTTCAAATTTTCCGCTATTAATTTTATAAATCCCGTTTCCTAAATATATAAACTCACCGCTATAATTTTCATTTAATCCATAGTAAAAATATTCCATATTGTTTACATCAAAAGATAAAGTTACAAACTTATTGTTTTTCTCTGTATAAGTTCCATGTACAATACCTTTGCTTATTAAAATTTCATTTTCATCATTATTAATTTTTAAAATTAATAATGCTCCCAAAAACATACAAACTACCACTAAATAAATCTTAACATTTCTCTTCATAATTTATTTCTTAAAAAAGAGATGTCAAAAACATCTCTTAATATTTTACACCTAATCTTTTTGCAATTTGTTTCAACTCATCTGCTTGAGCCATCGTCTTTGAAGTTTCTATTAAAGCTTGTCTCTCATTATTATACTTTTTAATATTTTCATTTAATCTTGATTCCCAATATTTTAAACCATCTTCATCAGCATCACGAGAAAACATAACACCATATAAACGTTTAATCTTATCTGTTAAATTTTTAGATTTTTGATTAAACTCATCAGTATCAATTATGTTAAGTATGAAATTTCTAATAGTAGTTTTTCCTTCTGAAAATTGAGAAATCCAATAATCTAAACCTTCCTCATCACAATCTCTTTCAAAAGCTTTATTGTATGCAGTAACTAAATATTTTTTAAGCTCATAAACATTAACATTAACTTTCTCTTCAACTATAATTTCAATTGGCTCTTCAATTACAATCTCTTCTATTTTATTTGAATTTGATTCCGAACTACTTCCACTGTAACTTCCAGTGCCACGAGCACAAATATTACAAGGGTCTGGACGTGAAGCTTTAACACTTTGAAGAGATCCACTATAAATATTCTTACTCTTTTTTAGTGTCGAACAACTTCTGCTTAAATGATAAGAACTTCCACTTTTTGTATAATAAACTGTTGGATTATATGTTTCAGCATAAGTATAATTTAAATTCCCTCCATCAAAAATTCCTGTGAACGAAAATAAACTACATGCTATCAATGTGTTAATTAAAAATTTTCTCATGACAAATCTCCTCTAATGTTATTTAAATTTTTAATATAATCAACCAAAATTAAATATACATTATATATTTAAACGTTTCAACAATAAAAACAAAAAAAGAGAAGTTTTAAACCTCTCTTTTCAAACGTCTATTTTTAATTTCCCCTAATACTAACATAATTGATAATGTAAATAATACTAGTACCACACATGATGATAATTCCTTTAATCCCACAAACCAAGAGATAAAATAACATAAACTCAATATGATATGTGATATAATGGCTCTTTTTCTGAAAACAACTCTTTCAATATTATCAAGAGGCTTATTTTCATCTTCTACAGGAGACAATTTAAAGATTATTATACTTGAAACAAAATAAACAACCAAATAAAGTAATCCATTTAAAGGAATTGTCATAATTAAAAATAAGACTACTATAATCATTATCAAAGAATAAACATAACACATTTTGGGAGTTCTCGCATGATATCCTCCAGCATATGGACGAATCATCATATAAAACACAGTAAACGCTATACCCTGCCAGACCATCCCAAAAATCCAACCTACAACTATAACAGTCAAAAAGTTATACAAATAAACAATTAACTGATTTAATCCATAAGCATAAATTTCTCTTTGCTTTTCTTCAATAATATTATTTTTAATAAGAAATTCTGTAAAATTATCAATAACCTTCATTATTAAAATCTACGAAGATCCTTTGCTCCCTCTGGTAATTCTGGTTGATGTATAAAAGAAATACAAGTTGCATTAACATTTAAATAAGTAACCAAAAGAGCTAAACTTGCAGCTACTGTTCCTAATTTTACAAATAGTGAATTTAAATTCAAAATTTTCATAAAAATACTCCTAAAACAAATTTTTATACACGATTTTATATTTATTAATCCAATTCACTTTTTATTCCTAAACTTTTATATCGTAAATTAAAACATAGGTTTCAAAATTATTCTTATTAAACTTAATATCTAAAACTCCTTTATATTTTTCAACCACCTCTTTTACAGTTAATAATCCTAATCCATAACTATTAAATTTATTTTTACTATTAAATAACCTTTTATGTTTATATAATCTCTTTCCATTAAACGAATTTTTTATATTCAAAATAATTGTTCCCTTAACATACTTAATTTTCACATCTATATACTTTTCCTTATTTTTTAAAGTTGATTTCACTCCAGAAATTACATTGTCCATTAAATTACCAATAATAATTAACAAATCATTTGAATTAATATTTAAATTTTCCTCAATTAAAATATCAAATTTTAACTTAATATCATTCTCCTTATCTAAACTATTAATTTTAGAATTTAAAATATCATCTACAACATCATTGTTTGAATTTATATATTTTTTAAAATTATCACTTTTTTTTAAAGACTTAATTTCTTTTTTATAATTATTAATCTTATCTTTTAAAAGCTTATCAAAAACTTTTTTATATACATTTGTTAAAATTATATCACAATACTTGAAAATAAATATATTTAAAAATAATATTGATAAATTTAATATAATTACTAACATAATATTGTCGTTAATTATGAAATTAACTAAAATAAAATTTATAGATATAATTAAAATAAAACTAAAAAATATATAATGTTTACTATTAAAAACAACATCTATTTTTTTTGAGCTATACTTTTTAAAGTAAGTTAAAAAAGAAATTATTAAATAAATAATACTATTAACTATCATTTCAAGAATACCAATATATTCATTAAATTGAAAATTAAAATTTGTAATAGATAGTATACTCACATCTACTAAACATAAAATCAAATATATTACAAAAGCAATAATTACGCTTTTTTTTAGATTTATATAATCATATAACAATGTAAATGTAAAAATAGATAATATATTAAAACTTACAGTTATTATTGGATTTTTAAAAACTAAAAAAACAAATGATATCAAAACAAAATATACGCTATAAACACAAAATTCAATATATTTATTTACTCTACATTCTTTATAAAATAGATACATAAATTTATTGATAATATATGTCAAAAAAACATTGCTTAACAGATATATAAAGATATATAAACCCAAAAATTCTCACCTCTTTTATAATATTTTAACATCTAATAATAAACTTATAAATAAAAAAACAAGACTATTTAATTTAAATAAATTAAATAGTCTAACTTATTTCTATAAATTATAGTAATCCTAATTTATAATTAATTTCTCTAAACTCTTTTCCATCTGTCATTTGGTCGATAATTTCTTCCAATGCTTCTCTTTCATTTCCTTCATCCATTAATTCTTGTTTATATCTTTCTATCCAAAATTTAAATCCTTCTTCGTCAGGTTTTCTTTGAAATACTCCCTCATAAATTTTTCTAATCTTATCCTCAACTGTTGGAGCAACCTCATTAAATTCTGGCTCAATTAATAAATTTTTAAAAAAATCTTCAAGATCTATATCTTTACTAGAAAGTTTACCAGTCCAATAATCTAAACCACCTTTGTCCACTTTTCTATTAAAAATATTATCGTAAACTTTTGCTAAATATTGTTGAAGCTCTGGAAAAGTTTCTGGCTTATTGTTTGGTATTAATCCTGGATTAGATGGAAATTCAGGAAAATTTGGTCTGTTTATAGATCCATTATTAGATCCTTCACTACTCCCTGGCGTTGTAAATGGTGTAATATTAAATTTATATTCAGTATCATTAAATCCCTCAATGGTAAGTATCAAATTATTATATGTTGTTCCTGGTCTAAGCCCGTATATTACGATATTTTTTCCCAAAACTGTTTCTTCAATTCCATTATGTGGCTCAAAATCTATATCAACATCATCAACTTTAATTCCATTAGGAATCGAAATTATAACTCCAATAGTTCCTTTATGAGTTGTCGTATTTGTTATAGAAATATTTCCTCTGTATTCAACTTTATCATCAAAATCTTCATATCTGTCATCATCATACCAATCATCATAATCATCCCAATCTCGAGCTTGAGCAACTATTTTCGTAGTATTAATAACTCCAATTCCAATAGTAGCAATTGTTGAAAGTAACAATACTGGTGCTATAAATTTTTTTAACATCCTTGCTTTCATAGCCACACTCCTCTCTGAGTAAATAAAATTCATAAAATATATCAATTATTTTGTGTTATCGTAATAATTTTGAAATCCATAAGAGTTTTTATAAAAATTTTTCCAATAAAAAATGAGATCATAATTAAATGACCTCATAAAATTTCTAAAAATTAATTTTAATTAAGAGCAAGTTTTGATAAAAGTTGTTTAAACTCTTGTCCACTTGTCATCCCATCTATAACATTTCTTAAAGCATTAATTTCATTTCTTGTCCTATTTAATTCTCTCTCATATTGAGAAACCCAATAATTAAAACCGGCAACATCAGCTTCACGCTCAAATATTCCCTTATAAAGTAATCTAATTTTTTCTTGAGGTGTTGGAGCAATTTGTTTAAATTCATTTTCCGCAAGAATATTTTTAAAGAAATCCACAAGAGAAATTTCTCTATTTGAAATCTTATTTGTCCAATAATCTAACCCCTGCTGATCTATTTCTCTATTAAAAATATTTCTGTAAACATTCTTTAGATAAGAAGATATTCTTTGAGAATTTCCTGGAGATTTTATTTGATTATAATTAGTTGAAGGTCTCTGAAAATTGTTATATCCATCTAACCAATATCTATATTGATCATATCCTGGTCTAAAATAATAATAATCATCCCAATCATCATAGTAATAGTCATCATCATAATAATCATCATACAAATCTTCATAATAGTCATCATCGTACCAATCATCATAATAATCATCCCAATCATCATCAGCTTGTACAGTAATCAATTTAGAAGTAACATTATTTCCAACCACAAAGGCAGATGAAAATACCAAACTCAAAGCAATAATCTTTTTTATTAATTTTGAACGCATAAACTCTCCTTAATTTTTATACAATAATGTTTTATTAAATTGTATATTAATTTTTAAATAATACTAAATAAACATATGGTAAAATATTTTCGTAAAATTTATGAACAACAATAAGAAAGGATTAGACTTTTTAAAATGAAATTAAGAAAATCTATAATTTTATCACTATTTTTAGGATTGACACTTTTATTATCTGGGTGTACATGGAATACAAACTCATCTTCTCAAACAAATACCATTAATAAAGAAGTTCAAACTTTTGATCTAAATTCTATTCCAGAATATAGTGGTTCGCCCTATGTCGAAATAAATAATAATAAACCATTTTTCACTAAAGAAGATTTAACAACAAAATCTTTCGAAAAATATAGTGACTTAGATTCACTTGGACGAGTTGGAGTTGCCTTCGCAAATATTGGTCAAGATATTATGCCTACAGAAAAACGTGGAAATATTTATCATATTAAGCCAACTGGTTGGCACAGCGTAAAATACAAAATTGTCGATGGGGAATCTTTATACAATATATGTCATCTCATTGGTTTCCAACTTTCTGCAGAGAACGCAAACGAAAAAAATCTAATGACAGGAACAAGATATTTAAATGTAGAAGGAATGCTTCCATTTGAAAATATGGTTGCAGATTACGTTAAAGAAACAAACAATCACGTACTTTATAGAGTTACGCCAATTTTTAAAGGAAACAATTTAGTTGCTGATGGAGTTTTAATGGAAGGAAAATCAGTAGAAGATAATGGAAAAGGAATTTCATTCAATGTATTTGTATATAACGTTCAACCAGGAATAACAATCGACTACAAAACTGGAGAAAGCAAATTAGATACCGAATCAAAAATGCCCACAAAACAAGAAGTTAAAAATGAAAATTACATATCATATAACAACAAAAAACCTGTGGAAATAATCTCACAGGTTTTTTGTTTGGTCATGATTTAATTTTATCTATTTTCTTTCGAAAACTACATTATCTTCTTTAATTGTTTGTAAAACATTTATCGTTTTTAATTGTTTTACATCAACTTCTAATGGGTTTTTATCAAGAATTACAAAGTCAGCAACTTTTCCTTCCTCAATTGAACCTTTTGTATCTTCTTCAAAATATTGATAAGCAGCATTTATTGTAACAGCTTTTAATGCTTCCATAACTGTCAAACGCTGATCTGCTCCTAAAACCCTACCACTTTGAGTTTCACGATTCACAGCATTGTGTATCGCTAAAATTTGGTTTGGTAATTTAACAGGGGCATCTTGGTGCATTGTATAATTCATTCCTCGTTTAAGAGCTGATTTTATCGGACTTATATGTTGAGATCTTTCTGGTCCAAGAACTGACTCATAATGATAATCTCCCCAATACCAAATATGATCTAAGAAAAACGTCGGAATAATTCCTAATTCTTTCATTTCGTCTAACTGATCTTCTCGAACAGTCTGAGCATGAACCATAACAGGTCGAAGATCCATTTTATTTCCACTTTGTTTTAAAGCTTCACGATAACAACGTATATATTGATCAGCAGCAGCATCACCATTACAATGTACATTAACTTGAATGTTATTATCAATTAAAGTTTTAAAATATTCTGTAACCACATCATCTTTTTGAGTTCCATAGCCACAATAATCTTCAGGTTCTCCTTCTGGAACTTCATAGTAAGGTTTTGTCAACCACGCAGTCTTACCTTGAGGTGAACCATCAAGCCAAGTCTTACCACCTAATAATTTATAATGATTAACATACTCTCTTTTAGGAGTTCCCTCATCTTTTAAAAGTTTCATCGTAGTATTCTGAACAGCAAATCCTACAAAATCAAGGAACAATACACCAGATTGCCCAGCACCTTGAAGTAATTGATTCATACCTTCATCAACACTTGCATCCTGACAAGTCGTTATTCCAAAAGAAGCATATAACTCTTGAACTTTTCGTAGACAATTCATAAGAGTTTTAATTGATGGCTTAGGAATAAGTTTTCTCTTTTCTGGATCTAACGAAGCATTTTCTTCAAGAACCCCATTAGGTTCATTGGTTCCCTCAACTGTTCTCACAACTCCACCTTTAGGAACTTCATAATTTTCTCCAACATATCCAAAAATTTCTAACACCTTAGAATTAACAGCAGATATATGTCCTGAAGTATGACTTAAAAATATTGAAATCTCACTACTAACTTTATCTAAATCAAATTTTGTAGGATGTTCTCCTCCTTCAAAATGCGTATTATCGTATCCAAAACCAATTACCCAATCACCTTTTTCTAAGTGATTTTTATCTATAAAATCTCTAACCATTTGTTGTACATCTGATATAGATTTAGCATCACTTAAATTCACTATTATTAAACTTTGAGATACTCCAACAATATGCCCATGGGAATCTATAAATCCAGGTAACATAGTTTTTCCTTCTAGATTTACTAACTTAGTTTCATCGTCTTTTAAAGACTCTATTTCTTTAAAAGAACCAACTTTAGAAATTCTACCATCTTGTACAAGAACTGATTCTACTTGTGGCCGTTTATCATCTATAGTTAAAATAGTACCATTATAATAAATTGTTTTTTTCATATTAACTATCCCTTTCCACACTTTTATTTAATTTTATAGTATCATACACATCAAATTCTTTACAAAATTTCATAAAATACTGCATAATCGGAGAAAGATATTTATCTTTATGGACATCCATAAATAAACCTCTTTCAATCTTGTAATTATTCAATCTTAAAATTTTTACTTCTTGTAATAATTGATGTTTTGCTACTGAAACATAAGAAATACACGCAACACCCATATTTAATTTTACATAATTCACAATCGCCTCAATATTATTTGAAATAATTGGATTTTTATATGTTAATCTATATTTTTTCATAAAGGTCTCAAATACTTCGTATGTTCCACTACCTTTTTCTTGTATAATAAATATTTCATTATTTAAATCATTAATTTCAATACTATCTTTTTGTGCCCATGGATGAGTATTGGCACTAATGAATACCAATTCATCCTTCCATATTTCTTGGGAAAAAAATTCTGAAGAGTTTGAAATATTTTCAATAAAAGCTACATCAATCTTATTATTTAAAAGCAATTCTTCTATATGATGTTTGTTATCTATAATTAAAGATACATTAACATACGGATCTATTTTACGAAACTCTTTCAAAATTTCAGGCATAATATAAGTTCCAATTGTAGTACTTGCTCCAATTGATAATTTTCCTACCTTATCTGAGCTCCTTATAGCATTCATTCCTTCTTCGTATAAATTAAGAATTCTTCTTGTATAATTTAGAAGTATCTCTCCCTCATAAGTCAAATATAATTTATTACCAATTCGATCAAATACCTTATAACCTATATCTGCTTCTAGCTCTGAAATCATTTGGCTGATAGCTGGTTGGCTAATATACATTTTTTTAGCAACCTTACTCATATTTAAACAATTAGCAGTTTCATAAAATATCGTCAATTTTTTTATATTCACAAATAACACTCCTATAATATTAACCTTTAAAAACGCTTATTTAATATTAACATATAAGTTGCTATTGTGAAAATTATTGAAGTATGCTCTTCTTATTTTGATTTTTTATAACTGTTATACTTGTTAACAATAAAATATATCCCACTATAACACACGCAAGCATTGAAATCCAAGCAACTTGGAATCCAAAATTATCTGTTATAAGTCCAAATAAAGTTGATCCTAGCGCAAATCCAACTGCAAACAATAAACTTACGATACCTAGAATAACACTAGACTCCTTTTTCCCAAATACATCTGTCACCATAAACGCTGGAGCTAAAGTATAAGAATAAACATTTAATCCGTAAGCTATAGAAAATACAAATGCTATAGAAGGAATATTATGAGCAGTTAATAATGATATTGGTGATATGATTGCTAAAATTCCCGCAATACTCATAGTTTTAAATGTTCCTATTTTATCAAATAACAATCCTCCAACAACATTACCTATTAAACAAAAAATAGCAAACTCAGATCCCAAACTACCAATCAAACTAGCGCTTAAATGCAAATCATTTGTAAAATATGTTGCATATTGAGTACTCATTGCTGAAATTGCAATTGCTATAATTCCATATCCAACTGAGAATATCCAGAAAAATTTGTTTTTTATAGTAAGTTTTGCCCCCAATCCTTCAAATACAACTTGATTTGTCTTAGTTTGTTTCTCACTATTATTTTCTTGTACCTCTATATCTTCAACTAACTCTCCTGGTTTTGGTGTACGTATTACTAAAAGAATTATAGGTAAACTTACTATCATTGAAAGTAAGCCAAAAAAAACATAACTATAAGATGATCCCTTTGAAGCTAGCATATGTGATGTTATTTGTTGCAAAAATATATTTCCTATTGATCCACCAGAAAAAGCAAGTCCCAGCGCCTTACCTCTACCTTTTTTAGGAAACCAGTTATTGATTACATACGGAACTCCCAATCCTGAAAACAATACACATCCTATTTGCGAAATAGCTGATAAAATATAAAACTGAGGTAATGTTTTCGCAAATCCAAAACCTAAAAATCCCAAAGAAGATAATACGGTTCCAATAATGAACAATATTTTTATATTAATTTTGCTAAATAATTTTCCAAGAAATGGCGAAAATACTGCAGAAGCTATTGCTCCAAATGTAAAAATTAATGAAAATGAAGCCAAAGTAAAATTAAACTCATTAATTACATATGGAACGAATAAAGGTTGTATATTTTGAGCCACTCCAAATGGAATTGCCTGTATAATCATACAAATAAATACAATTAAATATTTTTTGCCATTACTATTTTCTGTTGTAGTCATTAAAACATCCCCTTAATATTTACTTTCTTCGTTTTTTATTATATATATATTAAATCAATAAATAAAATACATAATTTTTATACGCACTATAAGTTATTACTTATAGATATAACTTTTATATTTTAATAATATAACTCGCAACATCTTATATTTCATTTATTTACAAGTTTTATAATATTTTTAGAAAATTATTGTTATTAATTTTACATATTTTATTTATCATTACATTTTATATTTTGTACATATTTTTAAAAAAAATTAAAAAATAAATATTATTATAGCATTTTAGTGGATATTTGGTTTAAATTTCCTGAAAACTGTGTATTATCGAAAAAATCTTTGATATCTAAATTATTCTCATTACAAAAATAGAAAACTGCATCCAACCTAATATATCTTCCAACATCTATATTTTTACCCTTAAGATTAATCTTTATCCATTCAATATAATCTATAATATTTAATTCTGTATAATTATAAATTTGTTTTTTTTCAAAGTCAAAAAAATCTCTAGGACTTACTTTTAAACTCTTAC
>JAGHEJ010000011.1 GCA_017889345.1 Clostridiales bacterium
AACTAAGAAAGCAACTCTAACAGATGGAAAAGGTGGTGTGTTTTGGCACACTCAAGGAAGCGGAAAATCGTTGTCAATGGTTTTCTATGCTCATTATTTACAAGAAGCTTTAGAAAGTCCAACTACAGTTGTTTTAACAGATAGAAATGATTTAGATGACCAACTTTTTGGGCAATTTTCTAGATGTGAAAAGTTTTTGCGTCAAACACCTCAAAGAGCAAAGAGTAGAGAAAATCTAAAAGAGTTATTATCAAATAGAGAAGCAAATGGAATTATATTTACTACAATGCAAAAATTTCAAGAAAGTAGTGAGCCTCTTTCAGAACGAAGAAATATCGTTGTTATGTCTGATGAAGCACATCGTGGACAATATGGACTTGAAGAAAAGGTTGATGAGAAAACAGGAAAGATAAAGCGTGGAATAGCAAGAATAATTAGAAATAGTTTACCTAATGCAACTTATATAGGGTTTACAGGAACTCCGATTTCATCAAAAGATAGAAGTACAAAAGAAGTTTTTGGAGATTATATAGATATTTATGATATGACTCAAGCTGTTGAAGACGGAGCAACACGCCCTGTTTATTATGAAAGTCGTGTTATACATTTAAATTTAGATCCAGAAATTTTAAAATTAATTGATGAAGAATATGAGATAATGGCTCAAAATACTGATGAACATATTATTGAAAAGAGCAAGAGAGAATTAGGAAAATTAGAAGCAATTCTTGGAGCTGAACAAACTATTGATTCTCTTGTAAAAGATATTCTTGACCATTATGAAAACTATCGTGAAAATTTATTAACTGGAAAAGCGATGATAGTTGCATATTCTCGCTCTATTGCAATGAAAATTTATGAAAAAATATTAACTCTTCGCCCAGAATGGACAGAAAAAGTTGGAGTTGTAATGACTCAAGGAAATAATGATCCTGAAGAGTGGAGAAACATTATTGGAAATAAAACTCATAAAGAAAATCTTGCAAGAAAATTTAAAGATAATAATGACCCTTTAAAAATTGCGATAGTAGTTGACATGTGGTTAACTGGATTTGATGTTCCTTCTCTTTCAACAATGTACGTTTATAAACCAATGGAAGGACATAATCTAATGCAAGCAATAGCTAGGGTTAACCGTGTTTTTAATGAAAAAGAAGGTGGGCTTGTTGTAGATTATATAGGGATTGCATCAGCACTTAAAAAAGCTATGAATGATTATACAGCACGAGATAAGAAAAATTATGGTGATCCTGATATATCTAAGGTTGCTTATGATAAATTTTTAGAAAAGCTCTCTATATGTAGAGATTTCTTTCATGGGTTTGATTATTCAAAATTTATAAATGGAACAGACCTTGAAAGAGCAACTACAATTACAGATGGAGTTGACTTTATATTGAGTGATAAAAGCGAAAGTGAAAATAGAGATATTTATGTTAAGGAAGCACTTTTACTTAAACAAGCTCTTTCTTTATGTAGTAGTATTGTTGAAAAAGAAATGAGATTTGAAGCAGTGTTCTTTGAATCTGTACGAATTATGTTAGTAAGAAGCAATAATCCAGAGAAAAAGAAATTCAGTTTAAAAGATGTAAATGAAAGAATTAATAATTTATTGAAACACACAATTAAAAGTGATGGAGTTATAAATTTATTTTCTGATATTAAAACAGAGTTTTCAATATTTGACAAAAGTTTTCTTGAAGACGTTGCCAATATGAAACAGAAAAATTTAGCTGTAGAAGTTTTGAAAAATTTAATTGAAGAACAAGTATCTATTTATAAGAAAACCAATGTAGTTAAATCTCAAAAATTTTCTGAGATCATTCAAAAATCAATGAAAAAATATATTAATGGAATGATTACAAATGAAGAAGTTATTGACGAGCTTCTTAAAATGGCAAGAGATATAGTAAATAGCGATAATGAAGGAAAAGAAATGGGACTAACAGTTGAAGAACTAGCTTTTTATGATGCCTTAACAAAACCACAAGCTATAAAAGATTTTTATGAACATAGTGAACTTATTGCCATGACTAAAGAACTTACTGAAAAACTTCGTAAAAATCGTACGATTGATTGGAGAGAAAAAGAAAGTGCTAGAGCAGGTATGCGAAATATTGTAAAACGACTTCTAAAGAAATATGATTATCCACCTGAAGGAATAGATGATGCAATACAAACGGTTATTAGTCAATGTGAAATGTGGTCAGATAATTTTGAGGAATTTGAAGAAGAAAGAGAACCTATTACAGTTTAGTATTTTGAATTTAAAATTTAAAATTTAAGAGATGTTTGTTAGAACATCTCTTTTTATATTAATAATGTGATATAATAAACAAAAAAGGGAGTTAGTTATGGATTAAGATAAGTGGGAACTTTGGGAAAGTTTAACCTTAAGTAATGACTTTATGTTTTCGAAGGTTATGAGAGATAAGGAAATTTGTAGAGAAACTCTTGAGATTCTTTTAGATAAAAAGATTGGAGAAATAACTTACATAGATAATCAAAAGACAATTGATATAAATTACGATGCTAAAAGTGTAAGATTAGATG
>JAGHEJ010000012.1 GCA_017889345.1 Clostridiales bacterium
CCAATTCTTATTTTAACAGAAAAAGGTTTATTTACAACTTTCCTTACTTCATAAGTTATCTCATCAACTTTATTTAAATCAAGAGTTAAGGCAGAACCATCTCCATTTTTAATTATTTTTGAAGCGGGACAACCCATATTTATATCAAGTATGCTAACGTAATCAAGCTCTGAAATAATTTTAGCTGCATAAACTAAATGCTCAGTATTGCTTCCAAAAATTTGAACACCAACTTCTTTCTCATCATCTCCTTTTTCAAAAATTTTTTCTGTTTTATCGCTTTTAAAAAACAACGCAGTTGAACTAACCATCTCCGTAAAATTAATTCCATCGTGATACTTTCCACACATTTCACGAAAAGCTATATTATTAACCCCAGCCATTGGAGATAAAATAAATCTACTTTTAAATTTTTCATAAAACATTATACTTTCTCCTTTAATCAAATTAAAAAGAGTCTTAGATTAAAATAATCTAAGACTCTTTCTTAAGAATTTTGAAATAATTCTTCAAACTCATCAGCATCGAGTTTTTCTTCCTCAATTAAAGCTTTCGCAACAGCATGAAGCTTTGATATGTTTTCAGATAATAAACTTTGAGTTTTGGCATAAGCCTTATCCACAAGTTTCTTTACCTCTCTATCAATTTTAGATCCTAATTCTTCAGAGAAGTTTCTACTCTTAGTAAAATCTCTTCCAAGAAAAACCTCATTATCTCCTCCAAAAGAAATAGTTCCAATTTCTTCACTCATACCATATTCCATAACCATTTTTCTTGCAATGCTACTTACTCTATCTATATCATTTTTAGCACCAGTGCTTATATCTCCTAAAACTAACTTTTCAGCAACTCTTCCACCTAAAAGTGTTACCATATCATTTTCCAAATCAGATTTAGAAATATAATCTTTATCCTCATCAGGTAAATGCATAGTATATCCACCTGCCATACCTCTTGGAATAATGCTTATTTCATGAACCTTATCATATTTATCTAACAATCTCGATACAACTGCATGCCCTGCCTCGTGATAAGCTGTAAGCCTATTTGTTTTTTCTGTTCTAAGCTTACTCTTCTTCTCAGGCCCTGCAATAACTCTTGTTATAGCTTCTTCCATTTCTTGCATTGTAACAAACTTTTTATCTCTTCTTACCGCCAAAAGAGATGCCTCATTAGTTAAGTTTTCAAGATCAGCACCAGTAAATCCTGGTGTTCTCTTCGCTAATACATCTAACTTAACCTCTTCTGATAATGGCTTATTCTTAACATGTATCTTTAATATTTCTTCTCTTCCTTTAACATCAGGCGCACCAACAATTATTTGTCTATCAAATCTTCCTGGTCTTAAAAGCGCTGGATCTAAAATATCTGGTCTATTAGTTGCTGCAATTATTATTATTCCTTCATTAACTCCGAAACCATCCATTTCAACAAGTAATTGGTTAAGTGTCTGCTCTCTCTCATCATGACCTCCACCAAGACCTGCTCCTCTATGTCTACCTACAGCATCAATCTCATCTATAAATATAATACATGGTGAGTTTTTCTTTGCCTGATCAAATAAATCACGAACCCTAGATGCTCCCACACCAACAAACATCTCAACAAAATCAGAACCAGATATACTAAAAAACGGTACTCCCGCTTCCCCTGCAACTGCTTTTGCAAGGAGTGTTTTTCCAGTTCCTGGTGGACCAAATAATAAAACACCTTTCGGTATCCTTGCCCCCATCTCAATATACTTTCTTGGTTGTTTCAAGAAATCTACAATTTCTTCAAGCTCTTCCTTCTCTTCTTTAGCTCCTGCTACTTCTTTAAAAGTTACCTTTTTAGTATCTTGAGTAGCCATCTTAGCTCTACTCTTACCAAAATTCATAACTCCTCTTCCGCTTCCTCCCCCTTGGGATTGTTGCATAAATAAGAACCAAAGACCTAAAGACATTACAATTATTATCAACGAAGGCACAAATTGAAGCCAAGCAAATACATTACTTTGTTCTTCATAAAGCTCAATTACTTCTCCATTTTTCGGATGTTTATCAAAAAGTAAATTTAATCTACTTTGAGGAACAACTGTTACAAACTGTTCTCTATTTTTTAGCGTTCCCTCTATAGCTAAACTACCTTCCCTTATTTTAATACTTTGAACTTCATCATTTACCCAATATTGTTCAAACTTACTATAAGGAATGGTCCTTTCTGTCCTTGTCGATTCAAAATAAAAAAGCCCAACTATAAAAATCATAACTAAAATTACTATCCATGAAGTTATGTTGGAAAAACTTTTTTTCATTATTTTAAACCCCCCTCCCTTTACTTTAATGAATACTATAAGATTTTAACATATCAAATTTTATTAAATCAAGTAAGTTAATACTATTATTTAGTTTACTATCTAATTAAATTCAATATAAAATATTACCTAATTTATTTTTATTTATACATATTTTCTTTAAGAACTCCTATATATGGAAGATTTCTATAATTTTCTTTAAAATCAAGACCATATCCAACTACAAATTCATCTCCAACTTTAAATCCAGTATACTTTGGAGTTATTTCTATTTTTCTTCCACTCGGTTTATCTAAAAGAGTTACTATCTCAACACTGCTTGCTCCTTTTCCCTTTAAATAATTACATATGTAATCTAATGTTAATCCAGTTTCTATTATATCTTCTACAATTAATATATCTTTACCATTTACGGGCATATCCAAATCCTTTAAAATTCTAACATTTCCTGTACTTGTTGTAGAATTTCCATAAGAAGATACACTCATAAATTCTGTTGTTAAATATGTATCTATGCTTTTCATTAAATCTCCCATAAATAAAATAGATCCTTTAAGTATACATAAAAGAAGTAGCTCCTTTCCTCTATAATCATTAGTTATAATTTCTCCAAGTTCCTTTACCTTCTCTTGTATCTCTTCACTGCTTATTAAAATCTTTTTTACATCATTATGCATTACATTTTCACTCCTATAAATACTCTAAATTTATTTTAACTATGGTTTCTGTATTATTTAAAACCATATTTTCTCTACTATTTCTAAAACCAACTACCCAAATAATATTATTATCAAAACACACAAGAGGAATTCTATCCTTATTCTCTGCTTTTTCATTTATTAAAAATTCTTTTAACTTCTTAGGAGAATTAAGTCCAAAGGGAGTAAATAAATCTCCCTCTTTTCTGTTTCTTAAGGAAATTTCACAAACCTCATCTATTGAAAAATATTTAAAATCCTTAGAAGTGTTTATCAAATCCTCCTTTGTTAAATTCTCACAAACCTCGAAACTTATTTTTATCTTCTCTCCTAAAAAATCAATTTCCTTTGAAATATAACTTCTAATATTATTTCTCAAATCATTAATCTCATTAATATTTAAAACAACACTATTAAAATGTTTAACCTCATATTTTTCATATGTTGTTGACAATTCTAAATAATCCTCATTATTTATGCAATATAAATCTTTCTTAATTTGTATATATCGTCCTTTTCTCTTTTCTATAAGATCGCAAATAGATTTTATATGATTTAAAGTTATATCATTAATATTTCCTTTACACATATGTATACATTTTCTAATCACTCTATATAAAATAGCTTTATGAATAGAAAAACACCTTTTGTAAATTCTAACACATTCTTTGTTTATGTCCACATATTTAACTATGTTTTCTTCAACAATTTCATCTATAAAATCATTATCAATCTTACAAATTTCTTTTAAGGTTAAAACATTTTTAGTTACATCCATTGAAAAGCTCTCATTTATTTTAGGAATTATGGACAAACGAACTTTATTTCTCAAATAATCTTCGCATAAATTAGTGCGGTCTATTATGAAATTTATATCATTTTCTTTTAAAAATTTCTCAATTTCCTCCACTCTTCTTAAAAATAAAATAGGTCTTATGTAAAATCCCTCTCTTATTTCTTTAATTCCTTCTAATCCTTTTGTTCCAGTTCCCTTAAATATTCTCATTAAAATAGTTTCAGCATCATCATCTCCATGATGAGCAAGAGCACATTTATTTATAATTTTTTGATCATTTAAATCCTTAAAAATCCTATAACGAACCTCTCTTGCTCCCATTTCTATTGAAAGCTTATTTTCTAAGCTAAACTTATTAACATCAACTCTATAACTTTTAAATTCTATGTCTTGTTCTCCACAAAACTTACGGGAAAACTCCTCATCTATAAAGGATTCCTCTCCTCTTAACAAATGATTAACATGAACTCCTATAATTTTAAAATTCATCTCTTTTGAAAGTTTATTGAGAACATAAGTCATAAAAATAGAATCCGCTCCACCAGAAATTGTAGAAGCAACCACATCATTTTCACATATTAAATTGTTTTCCTTTATAAAGTCTTTTACCCTTTGTAAAATATCCTCCATACCTACTCCCTAAAATTTTAACTTGAATCAATTATAAATACATTTCATAAAAAAATCAAAAACTCTTTTGAAATTAATCAAAAGAGTTTTATATTAATCACAATTTTTATAAACCTTAGATACTATAACAGTTACATCATCTTGGAAAGATCCATTATTTAAAAGTTTAAACTCACGAATAATTTCCTCACAAAGTTTATCTGGGGATATAATATCACATCTTTTTAAAAAGTTATAAAGCCAAGCTTTATGTGATAAATCTTTAAAATGTATTAATCCATCTGTTAAATGAACAAGAATATCTCCATACTTTAATTGAAACTCTCCAGTTAAAATCATATGGTTATTTTCATTAAATTCATTAAATAAATCCCTATCACTTTCAAGTGTAAATACCTCTTCTCCACGTTTTATATATGTAATAACTGAAGAAAATTTTAAATAATTCATTTTTCCAGTATATAAATCTATACTTCCAAAATCTATTGTAGATATGGATTCATCTCTAAAGAATTTAAGAGATATAATAGAAATTATCTCTTTTATACAAGAAGAAAGACTAAGACTTGTCTTTATAAATTTATGTATTAAATCAACAGTAAACTTACTTTTATCATAAGCTTCGCTTCCAGATCCAATTCCATCACTTAAAATTATTACATAATTATCATTTGGATTATTTGAAAATACATAGCTATCTCCATTTTTATCTCCTTTAGATAATTGAAGACAATGAGAAATTACATTATAATCATATTTTTCTACATAATTTAAAATAATTTCATCATTCATATTTATATATTTTGAAGATTCCTCTTGAAGCATCATTTTCTTTGGAAGTGCTAAGTTTACAATATCTAATATATCAAGTTTATACTCACAATAAACTTGATAAGGAAGTATAACCTTAACTTTTACCCTTCCATTTTCCTCATAACAAACTAAATCAAAGTATTTTATCTTAAATTTTGAGAATTTATTTATAAGATTTTTTTCATAATTAACCTTTATAACAATATCTTTTTTAACTTCCTTTATACCTTGACTAATTATATTGTGAAGATTTTTAAGTTCATAAGATAAAATATCTTGAGCTTCATATATTTTATTCTCATATGTTTTTTGCATGTTATAAAAATTAGATATCTTAGATAATTCTCCAATTATTTCCTCTTTTTTTATACAATTTCTATCTATATACTTAGTTAAAGTTTTTTCACCTTGAATAAAATTTTCAAGGCTTACCAAAACCTCTTCTCTTATCTTTTTAAAATTATTTTTCCAACATAAATTAATTCTACTACAATCTCCACAAACACTTTCTGCAAGAATCTCAACATAAATCTTCTTATCGAGCATCTTATACTTAAAATTCACATTAGAAACTATCATATCAGAAAGTTGCTTTATTATATCGTTAAAATCATTTATCTTTTCAAGTCTCATATCAAGAGTATTAAATAATCTTTTTTGAGTATAAAATTCTCTCCTATGCTCTTCATTAAAATGAATCAAAATTTTATTTAATACCTTACTAGGTAAAATCATAAAAATTCCCATAGCAATAAGAATTTCTAAGAACAGTAAATTTTGATCTACTCCTAAAAAAGAAATTGTTGAAAATTTTAAAATTAAAATACTAATAGAACATAATAAACCTATAGCAAATCTTGAAGATAAATAAAAAAGTGAAGAAACACAAGAAATTATACTATATAATGCTATATATTCAGTAAATTCTCCCTTTGTAATTCCAATAATTCCTCCAGAAAAAACTGCAGAGATCATTCCAATAGATATTCCATTTATATAAGACATTGTAAGAACAAAAAGTACAAGTAAAATATTTGGAATATCCAAACCAAAAATTTTAATGTTGTTAAAACCTGAAATGATTAAACATACTGTAATTACTAAACAAATTACCTCTTCTTTTGTAAATATTTGATTTGTAGAAAAGGAATTCATAACTTTTATAAAATTATTAAAAATAAAGTAAAGTGCAAATATAATTCCACATTCTAAAGTCATTGAAAAAATTCCTGATAATAAGGAAAATCCTACAAAAAAATATTTATAAACAAAAATTGCTATACTACACAAACTAAAAAGAGCTATTTTTTTTAAATTCACCTTTATATCTAAAAAATTAAAGGGAATAAAAATTAAATTTATAAATACATATAAATTAAATGTGATAAATAAATCTCTTGTTGTAAAATATCCAATCATACTAGATAAACAAACTAATAAACCTAAAAATTTATCACCCTTAAGTAAACATATAATAGAAAATGCAACTCCTATAGGGGCCATATAAAAGACAATATTTATACGACTTAAAAGAAATGCTATCAAACAATAAAATATATATTTCTTTCCCCCTAATAAAAGGGTAACTTTTCTATAATCATTCACTTCTTTATCAATTAACTTACTATTATAAATCACGCATTCACCCTCTATACCCCATTTTCCAATTTTTGTAAATAATTATACCATTTATTCCCTTAAAAATTTATAACTTAACAGTAAATTAATATTTTTACGTGAAAAAAAGAGGTGACCTTAAAATCACCTCTGAAATTTCTAATTGGTAGCGGAAATAGGACTCGAACCTACGACACACCGGGTATGAACCGATTGCTCTAGCCAACTGAGCTATTCCGCCAAAAAATGGTTGCGGGGGCAGGACTCGAACCTGCGACCTTCGGGTTATGAGCCCGACGAGCTACCAACTGCTCCACCCCGCGACATTTGGTGCTGAAGACCGGAATCGAACCGGTACGGTAGTTTAAGTACCGCAGGATTTTAAGTCCTGTGCGTCTGCCAGTTTCGCCACTTCAGCTCACATATTCATCAACTCTCAAATCCGACTACCACTTAATTATATATTATTTAAAATATACTGTCAATACTTTTTCAAAAATTTTTATCCAAAATTACTCTTACTATATCCTCTTTGTTTAGAATCTTGGTTTTTCTTAAAATCCTGCATTCTTTCTTCACTATCTTTTAAATACTTAGAAAGTATATCTTCAAAATTAGATGTGTTATTCTTAACCTTAAAGTTATTATCTTTTTTATTAGAATTTCTCCTAGAATAATTATTTGGGGAGTTTTCTTCAGTTTGTTTAATAGATAAACTAACTTTTCCATTATTATCTATAGACAAAACCTTAACTTTTATATCCTTTACATCTTTTAAATGTTCTTTAATATCTTTTACATATTTATTTGAAACTTCAGATATATGTACAAGCCCAACTTCTCCATCAATATCAACAAAAGCACCAAAATTTGTAATGCTAACTATTTTACCCTCATAAATATTCCCTATGACTAAAGCCATATTAATTTTGTTCCTCCTTAAAATAACCTAATTATCTTTAATTGTATTAATTATAGATTTTTCTCCATCAAATACATACCCAAGTCTCTCTCTAACTAAAGTTTCTAAATACTCCTTAGTATTTGATAAATCTAACTCATCTTTTAACAATTGAATCTCATGATTTATATCATCTAATTTTTCCTGATATTTTATAAATTCAACCTCAACGTTGTATCTATCAAAATCATTCTTAAGTAAAGTAACCAAAGTATAAATTAATATGAGCAAAATCACAATATTCCTAATAAAAAAAATCTGTCTCCTCTGTCTAATCAAACTGACCTCTTTATAATAAATTTTAATACATAAATATTTTAATATAAATTAGTTTTTTTTCAATGGTTTTATAAACTTTTACTCCCTTTTCCTGTGAAAATTTTTAAAATTAAATAAAAAATATTTTTAAATACCACTCTTAAAAAACTTCTTATGTTAAATATTAAATTTTTAACCTTATTAAAAAGAAATTTTGAAATAAATTTTAAATATATAAATGATCCTAAAAATATATAAAAATACGTATAGAAAGATAATATTGCATATTGAGTATAGAGTAAAAACCAAAATACACCAATTCCAACTATAATCCAAAATATCGTACATTTTATAAATCCTAATACTTTTTTTGAGTTTCCCATAATTATCTTGTATACATCAAAGCTAATTCCAAAAATTATTCCTGATAGAAAACTATAAATTAATATTAGAATTTGTTCATTTAAATTAATCATTCTTCTTCTCTCTATTTAAAATTCTCTTTAAAAACCTTATCCTGCTTTTCCTCTTTTTTGTATTATCTAAATATTTACACTCATTTATATTACCAGTAATATTTACTTCACCATTTTTTAAATCTAATTTACATATTTTAAGATTGTTTCCGCATATTTCTAACTTTTTCAAAACGGTATTTAATAAAACCTTCTCCTCATCAAATCCTAATACTTCGAAAACTCCTGTAATTTCTATACTCTTTCTATTTTCTAAAAATATATTACTCTTTTTAGATTCATTATTAACTTTCTTATTCTCCATGTTGTCCTCCATTAAATATTCTTTATTAGAATAATATGAATATTTAATATAGTATATTACTATAGAATTTTATATAATTTATCCGCCTCATCTTTTCTTACATGCTCTTTTATTTCCAATATCTCAATTTTGAAAGATGAATTTCCAAAATTAATTTCAAGTATGTCCCCAACGTTTACTCGAGAAGAAGGTTTTGATAATTTTCCATTTATTAAAACTTTATCAGAATCACAAGCATCTTTTGCAAACATTCTTCTTTTTATAATTCTAGATACTTTTAAAAACTTGTCTAATCTCATTTTAATTTCCTCCCAATTTAAAAATAAAGACCCGAGAAATTCCTCGGATCTTTATTTGTTAACTCTTTCTTTAAATTCTTTTCCAGCTTTAAATACTGGAACTTTAGCTGCAGGTATTTTTATAGGCTCATTATTTTGAGGGTTTCTACCTTCTCTTTCAGCTCTCTCTCTAATTTCGAAAGTTCCAAATCCAACTAATTGAACTTTATCTCCATTTTCCAAAGCTTCAAAAACACTCTTTATAAATGAATTTAAAGCCGCTTCAGCGTCTTTCTTACTAAGCTCACTTTTTTGCGCCATACTCGCAACCAATTCAGCTTTATTCAATCCTATATCCTCCTTAAAATTAATTTATTTAATATCAAAATCCTTCTTCAATATTAAATAAAACTAAAATTAATTACTAAATTATTTGTCTCAGTTAATGTTATCATAAGTAAAAATATTATTCAATAATATTTCCACTAACTCTTATTTTTATATATCTTATAATTACATTTATTCAAAATATTATTCATCATTTATTTCATAGAGAAAAATATATTTCTCATTTCCTTTCGATTTAATATAACCATTGAGAAAATATATACAATTCCACCAATTCCTATACAAATACCTAAACTCATCAATATATTTCCTAAAACTTTATATAAATAATCAAAACTAACTAAAACAACTATTATCATTAAAAGTGATGATAATAATGGAGTTAAAATAATTTCTGTTATATTTATTGTTACATTCACTTTTTTCTTTATTGACATCATGTTTAAATAGCTAGTTAATATGTAAGAAAATATCGTTGCGATAACAGCTCCATATATATTAAATTTTGAACTTCCTGTAAGAAATAATGTAATTAATATTTTAATAGTACATCCTATTAATAAATTTATAACTGGTCTTATGTAATTGTTTGTACTTTGAAGAATTGATGTTGACACTTGTGAGAAAATTATAAATGGTATACTAACTGATGCATACTTTAAAATATCAAATCCATCTGAATTATTTGGAAATATAACATTCATTATTGGACTTGCTAAAAAATAAAGTCCTATAAAACAAGGAAATGCAATAAAACTTGAAATTTTAAATGAAGTTATTACCTTCTCTTTAAACTGTTTATAATCTTTAAGCACAAAAAGTTTTGATAATGCGGGTATTATAGCAGTACCAAGTGCAATTGATAATGCAAGGGGAACATTTATCAAAACAGAAACCTTCCCTGTTAATTGTCCATATAAAATCGTTGATTCTTTATGGCTATATCCCGCATGTAAAAGCATTTGAGGAACTAAAATAGAATCTATTAAAACCATTATTGTAGATACTGTGGCTCCAAGGGATAATGGTATTGCCATTTTCAAAAGCTTTGATAAATATAATTTCGTATCTTTTCTCTTTTTAACTTTGTAAAAATGTTTCCTCTTAAACTTTAGATAAACTATTACTATAAAAATTGTTGCTACAAATCCACTAATAGATGCTCCAAAAGCTGCTCCTCCTGCTGCATACTCAATTCCGTAAGAAAAGAATATAAAAGAGAGAGAGATTCCAACAACTACTCTGACAATTTGTTCAATTACTTGAGATACTCCTGTTGGAATCATATTCTCCATTCCTTGAAACACTCCTCTAAATACACCAAGAGTACAAACACTAAGTGGTGCAAGAGCTACTCCAAGTAAAGACCAATAAGCTTTTTGATCCCAATTTAAAAAATCTATAATAAAATTTGAACAAGTAAATAGAAAAGCACTTGTTCCTATTCCTAAAATAAGCATAATTTTAAGAGCTGCACTTACTATACTTAAAATTGATTCCTTATCATCATAAGCAACTCTCTCTGACACAAGTTTTGATACGGCTATAGGCATTCCAGAAACTATACCTATAAAAAACATATATAAAGGATAGGTCATTTGGTAATATCCAATTCCCTCATCTCCAATAAGCATAACAAGTGGCCATCTAAATAAAATTCCTAAAAATTTCGCTAGTATACTACTTACACTAAGTATAATTGTACTTTTTATAATTTGATTTTTCATACATCCCCCAAAGTAAATAACCTTATGCTTAATTTCTATTTTTATTTTTTTAAAAATATTCTTTTTAAAAAAATAAAAAAGCTATGAATCCATAGCTTTTATTATGTAAATAATTATTCCATTTGTTTTCCTAAGAAAGATGCCGCTGTTTCTGCAAGCTTTTGCTCTACTATTCCTAATTTTTCTTCTCCTTCTTTAGATAGAATTATTACTGCTCCTATAGCATCTCCTTCAGCAATAATTGGAGATATTATTTGAGAAGAATATTTGTTATGTAAACTTTCATCTGCACATAAAGGTAAAAATTCACTTTCCTCTGTGATACAAACTGTTTTTCTATTCTCTAAAACTTTTTCAAGAGATGAACTTATCTTCTTATCTAAATATTCTTTCTTAGATATACCGCAAACTGAAATAAACGCATCTTTATCTGCAATTAAAACTATATTTCCAATAGCTTGTTGTAAAGACTCTGCATATTCCTTTGAAAAATCACTTAACTCTTCTATTGGAGAATATTTCTTAAGTATAACTCCTCCATCTCTATCTGTAAAAATTTCAAGTGGATCACCTTCTCTTATTCTTAAAGTTTTTCTGATTTCTTTAGGTATTACCACTCTTCCTAAATCATCTATTCTTCTAACTATACCTGTTGCTTTCATTTTCTTCCTCCTTAATATTTACACATAACATACTCAACATTTATAGTATCTATCATTTTTGCTATTTTATACATTAATTAGAAAAAAAGAGTAGCAAATTGCTACTCTTTCTTTCCTGTTATATTTTCATCAAATATTTTAACTTTATATTTGTCCTTAGATTTTTCAACTAAAGAATTTATAACCTCATTTATTTTATCAGCTTTAAGAGTCTCCTCTATACTTTTAGAAACCCTATCTAAATCTTCTGTCCATTCCTCATCATTAATATTCTCAACTTTTATAATATGATATCCAAATTGAGTTTTAACAGGTCCTCGAATTTCTCCCTCTTCCATATCCTTAACTTCATCCATAAATTCTTTTACAAGCTGAGAGTTATCAAACTCTTGATATCCTAAATATCCTCCAACACTTGCACTCCCATCTTGACTATAAATTTTTGCAAGCTCTCCAAAATCTCCTCCATTATCGAGCTCTGCTAAAACTTCTTCCGCTGTAGCTTCATCGCTTAAAAATATATGATAAACATCTGCTCCTGGTCCTTTTAAAAATTTATCTGAGTTTTCTTCATAATATTTCTTAATATCACTAGATGAAACTTTTAAATTATCTGTTTCATTTTGAACTAACTCTTCTATGATTAAGGAGATTTTTAACTTTTGTTTATAATCTTCCTCATCTTTAAATCTACTATTTACAATGGCTGTCTCAAATTCTTCTTCACTTCCAAAAACACTTTTCATATTCTCAAATTCTTCATCAACTTTTTCTTGTATTTTTGTTTCATCAACTATTCCTTCATCTTGAGCATACTGAACTAAAACTCTTTGTTCAACATATTGATTAACTAAATCAAGATATATATCTTTAAATTCATCTAACTCCTTATAATCCTCTCCATACTGAGCTATAAATCCATTTTCAAGTCCAGCATAATACTCATCAACTTCTTCTCTTTTTACCTCTTCTTTTCCAATCTGAGCTACCACATTAGGATCCTTGCTAGCTTTACTCCCTAAGCAAGAATGCATTGTGCACATTGTCATTACTAGTAAAATCATAGATGCAACTTTTCTAAACCTCATGTTATATCTCCTCCACCAATCCCTTAAACCTTAATTATTTAAGTTTAAGGTTCTTTTCTTTAAATAAATTCTCAGAAAACTCTGTAACTGCATTTTGTTTTTTCTCAACTAAAAGGGTCTCTTCTATGTTTATTTTAACTGATTCAAAATCATCATATTGAGGCTCATTTCTAACATCTGTAACTTTTATAATATGATATCCAAATTGAGTTTTAACAGGATCAGATATTTCCCCTTCTTTAAGATTTTTAGCTCCTGCTAAGAAATCTTGATCATAATTTGGGTTTTCATACTCAACAAATCCTAAGCTTCCTCCAGTTTGACTAGTTGAATCAGGATTTAATTCAGCAGCAATAGCAGCATAATCTTCCCCGTTGTTAAGTCTCTCTTTAACATTTAAAGCTTCCTCTTCTGTATTTACTAAAATATGATACATTTGAGCTCCAGGTCCTGTAGAAAACTTATCCTCTTTATTTTCCTCATAATAAGCCTTAATTTCTTCCTCAGTTACATTAATATCTTTAACTACATCTTGTATAAGTTTATCTATTTTTAATATGTCCTTTTGTTTCTCTTTATAATCATTCATATCTACATAATAAGCATTATTTAATTCCTCTTTTAACTTCTCTTCATTAATTTTATGTCCATCTCCATCATCTAAAGTTCCATTTTCTTCATCAACAAATAAATGTAAAACTTCATTTGCCATATTCTCTACTTCTTTATTTATCTCCTCGTCTGTAGCAAGAGCTCTCTTATCAAATTCCTCTATAAGTATTTTATTTTGTGCGTAGTTTTCTGCAAAAATCTTTAATTGATTATCTAAATATTCCTTATTATTTTTATAATCTTCACCATACCTTTCTACAAGAGCATCATGAAATCCCGCAAAATAACTTTCTACTTCCCCTCTCGTAACCTTTACGTTATCATAAGTAGCAACTACTTCATTGTTTATTGCTTCTTGAGTTTTTTCAACGCTACTACACGATGTCATGAAAAAAAACACCGGAAGTATAAATGAAATCTTACAAATTAGTTTGTTAAATTTCATAATAAAATATCCTCCAAATTTTTAATGTTTATTGTTTTTTAAAATTTTATTTTCTTTTATTAAATTTTCTAATAAATCTATAAATTTATCAAGAAGTTTTTCCTTATCCTCATTTAAAATGCTATATAAAAAGGATGGTTTATCTCCTACATTAAACTTAATAACATCTCCATAGTTATTTAAAAGATAATTAAAACTCTCTTTTGTTAAATAATCCTTATCTTCATATTCAAATAAAACATTTTCCCCAATCTCTTTTATTTGAGAAAATCCTAGTTTCTTTCCTAAAGCTCTTATGTAAGAAATCTTAATTAAACACTCAACTTCTTTTGGTATACTTGAAAATCTATCTATTAACTCATCTTTTATATACTTAAGATCTTTTTTATTTTCAATACATGAAATCTTTTTGTATATTTCAATTTTTTGAACCTCATCTTCAATATAGGAAGTTTTTATATAAGCATCTATTTTAATATCAACAACCGTATTAACTTCCTCTTTTTCAATGTCTCCTCTAATAAGTTTTATAGCATCTTCTAGCATTTTACAATATAAATCATATCCAATAACACTCATTTGTCCATGCTGTGCTTCCCCTACAATATTTCCAGACCCACGAATCTCTAAATCCTTCATAGAAACCTTAAATCCAGACCCAAGCTCCGTAAAATCCTTAAGAGTCTTAAGTCTTTTTTCTGCAACTTCTGTTAATACCTTATCTTTTTTATAGGTTAAATAAGCATAAGCAAGTCTATTGCTTCTTCCAACTCTCCCTCGAAGTTGATAAAGCTGAGAAAGACCAAACTTATCTGAATCATAAATAATTATTGTATTTGCATTTTCCATATCAATTCCCGTTTCAATTATGGTTGTACATACAAGAAAATCAATTTCCTTATTTAAAAACCTAACTATAATATCTTCAACTTCCCTTTCACTCATTTGTCCATGAATAGTTGAAAATCTACATTCAGGAACAAGCCCTTGAAGATAAGCACTCATTTTATCTATTGTTTCAACTGAATTATATACAAAAAATCCTTGACCACTTCTTGAAATTTCTCTAATAATTGCATCTCTTATTAATTGTTCACTATACTCCACAACATAGGTTTGTACAGGATACCTTTCTTCTGGTGGAGTATCAATAACACTTATATCTCTAACTCCAATCATTGACATATGAAGAGTTCTAGGTATTGGAGTTGCACTTAAACTTAAAACATCAACGCTTTTTCTAAGCTCTTTTATTTTCTCTTTGTGCTTTACTCCAAATCTTTGCTCCTCATCTATTACTAAAAGTCCTAAATCTTTAAACTCCACATCTTTTGAAAGAATTCTATGAGTTCCAACAATTATATCTATCTCTCCACTTTTAAGTTTCTCTAAAGTTTGCTTTTGTTGCTTTGGAGTTCTAAATCTACTTAATACATCAACATTAAATGGAAAATCTACAAACCTTCTTTTTATATTGTTGTAATGTTGATCTGCAAGTATTGTTGTTGGAACTAATAAAACAACTTGCTTTTTATCAACAACAGCTTTAAATATAGCCCTAAGTGCAACCTCAGTTTTTCCATACCCAACATCTCCACATAAAAGCCTATCCATAGGTTTATTAGATTCCATATCTTTTTTAATCTCTTCAATTGCAGATAATTGATCAGGAGTTTCATTATATGGAAATTCATCTTCGAATTGTTTTTGCCACTCACTATCTTTAGAAAATGAATTCCCTTTTAAAATATTTCTCTCAGCATAAAGCTTAACTAAGTTCTCAGCAATTTCATTTATTGATTTCTTAGTTTTAATTTTAAGCTTAGTCCACTCACTTCCCCCAAGCTTATTTATTTTAGGACTCTTCCCTTCCATTCCAATATATTTTTGAACTAAATCAAGCTGCTCTATTGGAACATAAAGTTTATCTTTCTTTTCATATTCAATATCTAAATAATCCCTATTTATTCCTTGAACTTCTATTTGTTTTATTCCTTTGTAAACACCAATTCCATGATTTATATGAACTATGTAATCTCCTGGCTTTAAATCCTCAAAGCTTTTAATTTTTCCAAAATCTTTCTTACTTGATGAAAAAGATTGTTTTTTCTGTTTATTTTTAGATTCTCCAAAAACCTCTTTATCTGAAATTACATAAAGTTTTAAATCACAAAAATCATACCCTTCATTTAAAACTCCTTTACTTATTACAATTTTTCCTTTAGAAACATTTGTTAAATCCTCATCATAATAAGCATTTATTTCATACTCTTCTAAAAACTCTTTTAATTTTTCCCCTCTAGCTTTAGTTGAGGATAAAATTACAACAGAATAATCATTCTTTATCTTATCTCTAATTTCATCAAGTATAAGAGTTATTTTACCATCCATTTTTAAGGTGTTTTTGGTTTTAAATTCTATAGTAAAATCCTCTTCTCTATGGTTAAGCAAACTAAAAGTTAAACTATAAATATTATTTAATTTTTTATACAAATCTTCTCTTCTTAAAATTAAATCCACTTGAGATGGAAGAACTTCCCCTCTTAAAAGCATCATGTGAAAATTTTCATTAAATCTTTCATACATAATATCTATGGATTCTTTACACCTATTAAATTCATCAACTATAACAATAGAATTTTCCATTAAATCAAAAAATGTAGAGAACTCATCTTTTAAATAAGGAAGAATTATGGAATATTCATCGTAAAAATCAAGCTCTTTAATCTTCTCTAAAGTGAAAATAAATTTACTTTTAAGTTTCTCCTTAACCTCAGAATCATTTATATCACTTATGTGTTTATCAAAATCTCTTTTTAAATTTTCATAAAGCCTTTCTTTCTCTTCTCTTGTTAAAATAAATTCCTTAGCTTGTATCAAATTAATTTCACTACAATTATCAACACTCATTTGAGTTGTAATATTAAAGCTTCTAATTTTATCTAACGTATCACCAAAAAATTCAACTCTATAAGGACAGCTTGTGTTTATTGGAAATACATCTATTATTCCTCCACGAGTTGCATATTGTCCCTTTTGCTCAACCTTATGTACTTTTTCATATCCAAGATTATGTATTTCTCTTAATAAATTCTCAAATTCATATTCTGTATTTTCCTTTAAGGTTAAATAAAGATTTTGAGTTTTAATTTTATCCATATATAAAGAAACTAAACTATCTACAGATATACAAACGATTTTAGGAGAATCCTCACATATTTTTCTAAAAGCTTTTATTCTTTCCCATTTAATATCAGGAGAAAAAGCTTCAATGTTGTAAAATATACTTTCTTTTCCTTGGTAATAAATACATTCATCTGTATAAAACCTTAAATCTTCATATATGTTTTTAGCCTCAAAAGAACTACTTGTAATTATAAATACGTTTTTATTTAACTTTTCAAATATTCCATACAAAACATTTGACTTTGAAGAATTAACAAGCCCACAAATATTACCCTTCTTATTTTTATTTAAACACTCTATAATATTTTGGAATTTTTCAGAATTAAAAAGTCTTTCATTAATTCCATTTAATCTCATAAAACACCGCCTATTACTCAATTGAATAAATTCATAGCCTCAACTATTTTCCCATTTATAATCATCTCAACACATTTTAAAATGTCGTCATATTTTCCATCTAATATTAAAAGCTCCTCTTTTGTAAAATTAGACAAAACATAATTTGATAAATCAATATTCTTATTTTCTCCAATTCCTACCTTAATCCTTTTAAACTTATCCGTATTTATTTTTTTAATAATATCTCTTATTCCATTATGACCTCCATGAGATCCTTTTTCCCTTATTCTAATTTTTGAAAAATCAAGAGATATATCATCATAAATTACCAAAATATTTTCATAGGAAATTTTATAATAATTCATAAGATAAACTAAAGCATCCCCACTTAAATTCATAAAAGTAGTGGGCTTTACGCAAATAACTTTTTCCCCAGAAATTATTCCACTTCCATATATAGAAGTACTACATTCTTTGTTCATTTCAATATTAAATTTTTCGCACAATTTATCTATAACCATAAATCCAATATTATGACGTGTACTTTTATATTTCTTTCCAACGTTTCCAAGTCCTACAATTAAAAACATAATTTCTCTCCTTAAAAATATTAAAATAAGAGTGCAACTAAGTAATATTTTAAGTTGCACCCTTAATCATTTCATTTATTAATTTTATAATATCTTGTGATGAAATTAAAATAGAAGTTTCCCCATTTAAATTGTTTAAATCATTAAATTTATTACTAATCAATCCTAAAATTTCTCCATTTACATCACAAACAGGTCCCCCAGTATTTGAGTTATTAATTTTAACATCACTTTTAATAAATTTTAAATCTCCAACCTCACCAAATCCATTTATAAGACCTGAATAAACAGAATACGAGTTAAAATCTCCCAAATGATTTCCAATAGAAATTACTTTTAACCCATGAGTAACATCACACATATTATTTTTAAAGTTACCCTTCATATATCCATCACCTTGAATCTTTATTAAAGAAATATCATACTTCTCATTGTAAGAAACTATTTTCCCTTCTTTAACAACATCAACAGCTGATGGAAATTTTATGTATATTTTACTTGCATTTTCAAGACCACTATAGTTAGTAACTATATATCCATCCTCTGAGTATAAAACTCCAGTCAAACTATTTTTAAATATCGAGCCATCTAAATCATCTTTAATATAAGCACTAACTCCAACAATACTTTCTCCAATTTTATTAATTACATTTAAAATATCCTCATCATATTTTTGATTAGAAATGGAAACATTTTTAAAAGAATTCTTCTCATAAGATTTTATAAATATGAAAGATCCAACAACTCCAAATATAATAGATAAAACTATGTTTAATCCTATAAATAATAGTTCCTTATTTAAAAACCTTACATTTTTATGTCTAAAAACTATTCTTCCTTTATTTAAACCTTCATCATTAGTATTCAAAATTATTACCACCTAAATTTAAGATTTAAAAATCAATTTAGTTAGATAACTGCAATGTAAATACAAAACTAACTCCCTCTTCTTTAGGTTTATTCTCAACCCAAACTTCTTCTCTAAATTGAGAAATTATATTTCTTACAATAGATAATCCAAGACCCGTACTTTCTTTTCCCGTTCTTGATTTATCATTTTTGTAAAATCTAACCCAAATGTTATTAAACTCCTCTTCACTTAGAAGCTTCGCTGTGTTAAAAATAGAAACAACTGCCTTATTATTCTTTATCTTAGCCGAAATATTTATTCTCTTTTTATCATCACAATATTTAATAGCATTTGCAATTAAATTGTTAAGCACCTGTACAAGTCTATCTTCATCAGCAATTACATTTACATTTTCATGCTCAAAAAAAACTTCCATATTTATATTATTCTGTTTTATTTCCTGCTCAAAATTCGTTACAGTATATTTAATTAATGAATTTAACTCTATAACCTTAAATCTTAAAGTAAATTTCCCAGATTCCATAGCAGTTAAATCCAATAAGTCATTAACAAGTCTAGATAATCTTTTAACCTCATCATACACAACTTTTAATTTTTCCATGTGATTTTCAACAGGTATAATACCATCTAAAATTCCACTTAAAAATCCTATAATAGTAGTAAGAGGAGTTCTTAATTCATGAGAAACATTTGATAAAAACTCTCTTCTATTAGCATCAATTTTCTCTAAAGACTCTGCCATATAGTTAAAGGAATTGGAAAGCTCTCCTATTTCATCTTTAAAGTTAATCTCAATCCTTTTATAAACTTCCCCTAAAGCAAATTTTTTAGCAGTGGTATTTATTATGTTAATAGGCTTAACAATAACCCTTCTAAATAAAAAATAAATAATCACACTTATTATTAAAACACAAAAAACCATAATCAAAAAAATAGTTAAATTAAATCCAAACATTTTATTTGAGATTTCTTTATCAGAAAAGAATACAGTGATAGAGCCTTTATATATAGAAGACTCATATAAAGGCTTAATTAATCTATAAATTTTATATTTTGAAGATGAATCATAAACTTCGACCTCTACCGTATCAACTTTTATTGATTTAAATTTATTATACTCTTCTCCATCTTCATACTGCTTACCTAACAAATTCATGTAAGAATTATTAGATATTAAATAAACATAATTAAGAGCATCAGATAAAATAACATCTATGTCTAAAGATTTATTAATTAAATCTATATAATCTGATAACTCTTTTATATTTTCCCCATTAGGATTATTCATATATTCTATTATGGATTTAGAAACTATCTCAGTATGCTCGGTAATATTATCAATCTTTAACTTTATTAAATTATCCCTATACCAAAAAGATATTAAAAACACAAGTAACCCAAAAACAACAGTAATTACAGATATAAAATAAAATAATATCCTATTTATAATACTGTTTTTAAACATTACTTCACCTCAAATTTATATCCAACTCCCCAAACAGTTTCTATTTGCCAATTCATTCCACCATTTAACTTTTCTCTCAATCTTTTAATATGTACATCAACCGTCCTAGAATCTCCAGGATAATCATATCCCCATACTTCACACAAAAGATTTTCACGAGTAAAAACTTTATTTTTATTTGAAGCAAGATAATGAAGAAGCTCAAATTCCTTAGGAGGCATTTTTATATCCTGCCCCTTAAAAATAACCGTATAAGAATTTATATCTATAGTTAAATCTGTAAAAATTAAATTTTCCCTAACATGACTATCTGTGTTAAATCTTCTCATAACAGCTTTTATTCTCGCTAAAAGTTCCTTAGGTTCAAATGGCTTAACCATATAATCATCTGCTCCAAGTTCTAAAGCTAAACATTTATCGAATAACTCCCCTTTAGCCGTAAGCATTATTATAGGAACACTGGAATCTCTCCTAATCCATTTTAAAACCTCAGTTCCATCAAAAAATGGCATCATAATATCTAATATAACTAAATTAGGTTTATAATCCGGAAAAACTTCCTGAACTTCTCTTCCATCGCTACAGGATCTAATATCATAGCCAGAATTACCTAAATACATTTTTAGAACTTCTAATATGTTAACATCATCATCTACTATCAGAACCTTAACTGCATTTCCGTCCATTTTAACACTCCCTTATTTTGTGAACACTTAATTTTTTGTTCTATACAATACACTTAAATTTATCATACAAAAAATATCTATTATTGTAAAATTATTTTTAAATTAAATAACTTTTCCATACAATTTATGAAATTATAATTCTTCTTTTAGTAGTTTTCCATTGTTTTTGAAAAATATACCAAGAGCTTTAAAATTTACCAAACAATGGACTTAAACTCTTACAATGATGAATTCTTCTTACAGCTTCTGCAAATATAGGAGCTACTGATAACATTTTAAATTTAGAACCTTCATAGCATAGCTCACTTTTTGATATAGTATTTAAAAATACAAGTTCTTTTATTGGAGAATTATTAATTCTCTCTATAGCCTCTCCTGAAAATACCCCATGAGTACAACAAGCATAAACCTCTTTTGTTCCAAGTTCCATAAGTTTATTGGCAGCATTTACAATTGTTCCTGCTGTATCTATCATATCATCAACTAAGATTGCAACTTTCCCTTTAACTTCCCCTATTACTGACATAACCTCTGAAACATTTTGAGAAGGTCTTCTCTTATCAATAATCGCCATAGGAACATCTCCACTTAATTTTTCTGCAAATCCTCTTGCTCTCTTAACACTTCCAACATCTGGTGATACAATAACTAAATCTTCACCATCAAATATTTTTTTATCATAATACTTTGTTAAAATCGGTAAACCTAATAAATGATCAACAGGAATATTAAAATATCCTTGAATTTGAGGTGCGTGTAAATCCATTGTAAGAACTCTATTTGCTCCTGCAACAGTTATAAGATCTGCAACAAGTTTTGCAGTTATTGGATCTCTTGACTTTGCTTTTCTATCTTGACGAGCATATCCATAATAAGGAACAACCGCTGTAATTCTTCCAGCAGACGCTCTCTTTAGTGCATCTATTATTATTAAAAGTTCCATAAGACTATCATTTACTGTTAAATCATTTGTTTTACAAACTGATTGAACAACAAACACATCTTCTCCTCTTATGGTTTCGCTTATATCAACATTTATTTCCCCATCACTAAAATTTATAACTTTTGAATCCACCAAAGAAGTCTTCAAACATTCTGCAATATTTTCTGCCAATATAGGATTAGAATTTCCAGCAATTATTTTAATATTATTTATTTGTTCTAACATTTACACTATTCCTCCGATTTTATTTGTTATTTTTTCACCCAATTTTTAATATTTGTTTGTCTGCATCTTCCAATAGCTAAACTATTAGAATCAACTTTTTCTGTAACAGTTGTTCCTGCAGCAATATAAGAATTTTCCCCAACAACAACAGGGGCAACTAAATTAACATTACATCCAACAAAACTTTTATCTCCTATAATTGTTTTGTGCTTTTTCTTTCCATCATAATTTACGGTTACAATTCCACACCCTAAATTACAATTTTCTCCAACTGAGGCATCACCTACATAAGATAAATGAGAAATTTTCGTTTCATTTCCAATAGTTGCATTTTTAATTTCTACGAAATCCCCAACCTTAACCCTATCTCCAATAATTGAATTTGGCCTTAAATATGCAAAAGGTCCAACACTTGTGTTTTCTCCAACTTTTGATTCATAAATAACGCTTGATTCAATTTTTGTATTATTTCCAATTTGCGTATCTACTATTTTTGTGTTAGGAAGTATTTCACACTCTTCTCCTATAATGCTTTTCCCACAAATATGAACATTAGGATAAATAATGGTATCCATTCCAATTTTTACATCAACATCAATATAAGTTGATTCACAATCTAAAATAGTAACTCCATTGTTCATGTGAAAATCTAATATTTCTTCTCTTAAAAGTTTATTTGCATAATACAATTGTTTTCTTGAGTCAACCCCAATAACTTCTTTATTCTCAACTTGAATAGTTCCAATTTTTACATTCTCTTTATTTCCAATCTCAATTAAATCCGTTAAATAAAATTCATTTTGAGCATTAGAGTTATTTATTTTCTTAAGTCCATTTAACAAAAAATCTATATCAATACAATAAATACTTGTGTTTACTTCCTTTATTAAAAGCTCTTCAGGTGTACAATCCTTTGCTTCTCTTATTAAAGAAACTTCCCCATTTTTTCTTATAATTCTTCCATAACTTAAAGGATCTTCAAAAAATGAAGTTACAAAAGTTATGGCATTCTTCTCACTTTCATGAGTTTTTATAAGAGAGATTATACTCTCTTTCTTAAAAAGAGGAGTATCACATGCAAAAATTAAAACGCTTCCTTTCTTATCTTTAAGAAATTCCTGTGAACATAAAACAGCATGTCCTGTACCAAGTTGTTCTTCTTGAGTTGAATAACTAACGCCTCTATCTTTAGTAACATTTATTATTTCTTCTTTATGTTCCCCAACAACTAAGTTTATATCTGAAACATTAGAAGCTCTAAGTTTATCAATTAAAATATTAATCATTTCCTTACCACAAACCTTATGAGTTCCCTTGTGGTGTTTTGACTTCATTCTACTTCCTTTTCCTGCAGCCAAAACGATAGCACAAATTTCCATAGTCAACACCTCATAATTAATACTATATCTATTATAATTTAATAATATTAACATTTGCAATAACATAAAAAAAGATAGTTAAAATAACTATCTTTTTAAAACTCTGCATTTTGAGGAGTTCTTGGAAATGGAATTACATCTCTTATGTTTGTCATTCCAGTTAAATACATAACCAATCTCTCAAGTCCAAGACCAAAACCTGAATGTTTTGTCTCTCCATATTTTCTCAAATCTAAATACCACCAATAATTTTCAATCGGAAGTCCACACTCTTTTATTCTGTTTTCAAGAACAGAGAGTCTTTCTTCTCTTTGACTTCCTCCAATTATCTCCCCAATTCCAGGAACTAAACAATCAAAAGAAGCAACTGTTTTATTATCATCATTTAATCTCATGTAAAAAGCTTTTATCTCTTTTGGATAATTATATAAAAACACAGGCTTTTTAAAATACTCTTCTGTTAAATATCTTTCATGTTCAGATTGAAGATCAACTCCAAAACCTACTTTAAATTCAAATTTCTTATTAGATTTTAAAAGTATATCTATTGCTTCAGTATACTCAACTCTCTCAAACACATTATCTTTTACATTGTTTAATCTCTCTAAAAGAGTTTTATCTACAAAACTATTTAAAAATTCTAATTCATCTTTACACTCTGATAAAACAGAATTTATTACATATTTAAGCATTTTTTCTGCTAAATCCATAGTTTCAAATATATCTAAAAACGCAGCCTCTGGTTCAATCATCCAAAATTCTGCAGCGTGTCTTGAAGTATTAGAGTTTTCAGCTCTAAAAGTTGGACCAAAAGTATAAATTTTCCCCAAAGCAAGAGCCATAATCTCCCCTTCTAATTGCCCACTTACTGTTAAGTTTGAAAGTTTTCCAAAGAAATCTTTTGAAAAATCAATTTCCCCCTCTTTAGTTTTAGGTATGTTTTCAAAATCAAAAGTTGTTACCTTAAACATTTCTCCTGCACCTTCACAATC
This sequence comes from Clostridiales bacterium, assembly GCA_017889345.1. Lineage (GTDB taxonomy): Bacteria > Bacillota > Clostridia > Clostridiales > Clostridiaceae > Dwaynesavagella. Next base: position 24,683 of record JAGHEJ010000012.1, read on the forward strand.
ACTAGTTGTGATAATTGGTGGGTGAACATATTCAAATCCCTCTTCTTTAAAAAAACTATGAATGGATTGAGAAATTACACTTCTTATTCTAAATACTGCTAAAAACGTATTTGTTCTCGGTCTTAAATGAGCAATCGTCCTTAAATACTCAAATGTATGTCTCTTTTTTTGTAAAGGATAATCCTGATTTGAATTACCTTCAATTTCTATTGATAAGGCTTTTATTTCAAAGGGTTGTTTATTTTCAGGAGTTAAAATAACTTTCCCTTTTACCTTAATAGTTGTAGATAATGGACACGCACATATAGAAGAATAATTAGAAAGATCATTTTCCATAACTATTTGAATATTTTTAAGAGTACTTCCATCATTTAATTCAATAAACCCAATATTATTATTGCTACGTATACTTCTTATCCAACCACAAATTTCAACTTCTTTATCTCCATATTGAGAAAAATCCTTCCTTAATGATCTAATATCAATTTTCAAATTAACTCTCTCCTTTTTAATTTGTTCCAGTATCATAAGAATTTATAAGCATCTCAGGAAATTTCATCATCTTCATATCTTTTTGTATTTTTTGAAAAGAGTAGGAAGAATTCATAATCTTAAAGTTATATAAATTTTCACTAATTTCTAAAACTCCAAAAGTAACAATCTCATTATTATAAGATAATCTTCCTACGCTACCTGGATTAAGTATGTATTTATTTTTTAAAATTTTATTTTCTTCAGCCATATGAGTACATCCACAAACTAAAATATCCTCTTCCATTTGTGAAACATTTTCATAAGGATTTTTATGTATGAATTTAATTTTAAAATTTCCAAATTTCATATTAAGTTCCGTTGGTAAATTCAATAAGTAATATATATTATTTTTCGTAAGTTCTTCTCTGGTAAACTCAACAGAAAAATTATTAATAGTATTTTCCTTTATATATGTAAAGTCATTATTTAAAACAGCTAAATCATATACTCCTTTTAAAGAAATTATTTGCTTTCTCCTTATAAAATTTATTACCTCATTTGGATGTGGACCATAACCAACCATATCTCCAAGACAAATTATACTATCTACTCCCTCTCTTTCTAAAAGAAAATAAACCTCCATAAGAGAGTATAAATTTCCATGAATATCACTTATAATTCCTATCTTCATATTTTCACTACCTTCTAAGTTAAAATAAAAGAGGTTTTAAAAACCTCTTAATAATTACGACTGTATAAACATATCACAAAGATTTCCAACATTGCCTGCACCTATTGTTAAAAATAAATCCCCATCTTTTATCTTACCTTTTGCATAAGACAAGGCATCTTCAAAATTCTTTGCATTATAACATTTTTGACCATGAGATCTTATTTTATCCCCAAGTTCTATTGAATTAATATTACCAGGATCCTTTTCTCTCGCTGCATAAATATCTAAAAGTATAAGCTCATCTACCCCATCAAAACACTTAGAAAACTCATCAAATAAAGCTAAGGTTCTACTATATGTGTGAGGTTGGAAAAAACAAAAAATGTCATTATGCTCCATAGATTTAGCAGTATTTATTGTGGCTTTTATCTCCGTCGGATGATGGGCGTAATCTTCTATAAGAGTTATATTATCTTTCTTTCCCTTTATTTCAAATCTCTTTTTAGGAAGAACAAATTTCTTTAATCCCTCTTTGGTTTTCTCTAAATCTAAATTTGAAATAAAAGTAAACGCAATAGTTGATAAGGCGTTTAAAATATTATGTTCTCCAAGTACATTTATTTCAATATCTTTATAATAATTATCTTTATATAAAACATCAAACAAGGTTTTATTTTCTAAATTCTTTCTGATATTTAAAGCTTTAACATCTCCACTTTTTATACCATAAGATATAACTTTGCATTTAACATTTTCTAGTATATCTTGTATATTTAAATCATCTCCACATACAATTAAATATCCATCTTCTGGTATATTGTCTGCATATTTTTTAAATGCATTTTTTATATGATCCAAATCTTTATAATAATCCAAATGATCCTTATCTATATTTAGTATTATCCCAATATTAGTTGAAAATTTTAAAAAGGATTCTTTGTATTCACAAGCTTCCATTAACAAATATTCGCTTTGTCCTATTCTAAAATTTCCATCAAGTATAGATAATTGTCCTCCAAGTAAAATGGTTGGATCTAAACTATTTTCCATCATAACATAACTAAACATAGAAGTAGTTGTAGTTTTACCATGCGTTCCCGAAATTGTTATACATTTATTATACCTTCTTGTTAATAATCCAAGAAACTCCGCTCTATTTATCATAGGTATATTTCGTCTTATACCTTCTTTAATTTCTTCATTATCCTGCTTAACTGCCGCAGTATACACAATAAGTCCCACATTTTCATCAATATTTTTATAACTATGACCTATATTAATTTTGCATCCATTTTCTCTAAGCTTTAATATTAAATCATTTTCTTGTACGTCACTACCTAAAACTTTAAAACCTTTATCTAAAAGTATCGATGCAATTCCACTCATACTAATTCCACCAATACCTATTAAATATATACTTTGATCTTTTTTAAAAATTTGATCTATAAAACTCTCTTGCAAAAAAAACACTCCTTAATTATATAGGACTTTTTATAATTATATACATTTTTTAGTAAAAAAAATACATATTTATGAAAGAATAATATATTTTTTTAAAATTTATTGTAATATGAATATATTTTTTAGTTTTTTGCATAGACTACACCCATATTACTGAAAAACTTATAGAGGTGAATTGAATGCAAGTTACAGATGTTAAAATCAGAAAAATCACTAATGAAGGAAAAATGAAAGCTATCGTGTCAATAACTTTAGACAACGAATTTGTTGTACACGATATTAAAGTTATAGAAGGAGAAAACGGTTTATTCATAGCTATGCCTAGTAGAAAAACTCCAAACGGAGAGTTTAAAGATATAGCTCACCCAATCTCTACGGATGTTAGACAAAAATTTCAAACTGAAATTTTAAAACACTATAACATAGCTCTAAGTGAAAAAGAGCAAGGATAAAAAAAGGAGCATACAATGCTCCTTTATTTTTTAGAAATTTTCTTGCAGAAATTATATAAAAGTTCAACACCTGCTCCTGTTGCACCTTTCTTTGGGAAAATTTTGCTAGGAAAATCATTCCATGCAACATAAGCAATATCAATATGTCCCCATGGTTTATTTTTTATAAACTCTCCTACAAACAATCCTGCTGTAATAGTTCCACCATATCTTCCTCCAAGGTTTTTAAGATCAGCTACATCTGATTTTAATAACTCTATATACTCAGGATCAGCAGGAAGTCTCCAAATGCTCTCAACAGTTTCTTTGCTTCCTTCTTCTAAAATATCAAATATAGATTTATTATTATCAACAACTGCTGCATATTTTGTTCCAAGAGCAACTCCACAAGCTCCAGTAAGAGTTGCAATATCTATTATCATATCTGTATTTAGTTTATCTGCTGCATAATAAACACCATCTGCTAAAACAAGTCTTCCTTCTGCATCAGTTGAAATTATTTCAATTGTTTTTCCTGATAAAGAATTTATAACATCTCCTGGTTTAAATCCATTTCCATTTATTAAGTTTTCGCAAGTAGGAATTATTCCATATACATTTATTTTTAAATTTTGTTTGGCAATTAATGTCATTGCTCCAAGAACAGCTCCAGCCCCTCCCATATCGCATTTCATAGTTACCATTCCATCAGAACTTTTTATTGAATATCCCCCTGAATCATAAGTTAACCCTTTTCCAACTAATGAAAGAGTTTTTTCACTATCCTTATCTCCAAAATATTTCATAACAATAAATTTTGGTTTATTTACTGAAGCTTTTCCAACTGAATAAAGTGCATGAAGATTATTCTCTTCTATCCATTTTTCATCATAAACAAAAGTTTCTATGTTTAAATCTTTTGTAGCTTCAACACATCTTTTAGAAAACTCTTCAGGAGTTAAAACATTAGCTGGTTCATTTACTAAATCCCTTGTTAAATTTAATGAGTCTTTTATGTTAATACTCTCTTTTAAAGCTTCCTTTAAATCCTCTTCTCCTAAAAGATTAATAACTACAGTATTCTCTTTTTTATCCTTTGTAAAATATTTTGTAAAGGAGTATTCACAAGCAGAAATAGCTAATACAAAAGATTTAAGAACACTTTGTTTACTTAAATTTTTTGTTTCAAATATGTTTATTAAAACTTGTGAGTTTCTATCAAATTTAAAAGATTTAAAAGATGAAACAATTGATTTATATAAAATTTCATAATCTAAATTATCTTTCTTTCCAAGTCCTAAAAACATTACATTTAAAAATTTTCCATTTTCAAATTTATCATATCTATAACTTGTACATTTTTTACAAGAAAATATATTCTTAGAACTTAATTCTTTTAATAAAAAATCAAACTCTTTATTATCTTCATTTTCAAAACAAGGTACAACTAAAACATCGTGATTTACACTACTATTAACTAATTTAAATTCCATTTAAAAATCTCCTCCAAGTAAATGAATATTAAATCCTTTATTACAAAATATAATAAGAGGGTGATATTCATGATAAATAAAAAAAATATAATTATATATTCTATAATTTTATTATTTTTTATACAAATTATTATTAATGTATACTTACTTTTTTACAACAAAAAATTTAAAATAACCTTCACTCCTAAAAATTATAATGAGAAAACTTTTAACATAAATGAAAATTCCTTTTTAACTTACTACGAAACAACAACATTAAAAGATAAAAATTCTATTGACGATACAATTGTGTTTATTCATAGCCCATTCGAATCCTCTTTAAATTCAGAAAAAATTTTAAAAGAAAACTTCTCTATTTATGAAGATAATGGGAAAAATTTTAGAGTTGTATTAATAGATCTACCAGGTCATGGAAAATCTTTTAAACAAAATGGATATGATTACTCTTTTAGAAATGTGTCCTCAACTATTCTCTCTCTTCTTGAGAGTTTAAACATAAATAATATTAATTTAATTTGTGATAAATACTCCTCAAGTATTGGGCTTAATATGATTTCTCTTAATGATAAGATTTTTTCGAATACAATACTCTTAGATCCAATTTTTAAATATAATTCCTTTATTGAAAACTCCAAGCTTTTTTTAAGAAATAAGATTTTAGATAAAATAAATTTCATAAGTTTATATTTAAACAACAATAATGAAAATTTATATAATTATGTTTCTTCATATTTTAATAACAAAAATTCTTCAAATAAATATGTAAGAGAAATGCTTAAAGATAGCACTCCAATTTCTACAAAAGATATTTCATCTAATATAAATATTTTTGCTCTAATTTCAACTAAAAAACAATTTGACTCAACATATTTAGGAGATTTATCAAATAATTTTTCAACCATATTATTTCTCCCAAAGTCCACAACTCTTGAAAAAATAATTAAAAAAATAGGTTAATAAAAACTAACCTATTTTAATTATTTTACCTCAAAGCCCTTATAGTCGTATTCCATAATGTGGTATCCCTTAGAACTTCCATAGTCATATATATATTTGTTAAATCCTGTTTTCCCATCATAAGGAAAATCCTCTTCCATTCCTTCTCTAACTTCAACACCATATACAAGGTTTGAAATATTTTTCCCTTCATCATAATTTAATCCAACTATAAAGTAACCATTATCTTTAAAATATGGATACATTGAAATCATTGGATAATATACGACTCCATATTTAATATTATCTATTTTTTTCATATTTTGAAATTGGCTAAAATTATCTACATAAACCTTAAAAAATACATACCCTTCTTGATTTAAAGAATTCATTTCATCATATTCATTTAAAATATTTAGGAAAAATCTATAATCATAATCTTCAATCATACTTCTCTTATTTTTAAAAATATTTGGAAATAATGATTGTATTAATTTTTCAATTTTACCATCATCTTTTACTATAAGTTTCTTGAGAGCTTCTATATGTTCTTTTGCTTTTTCACAAGAGCTTTTAGTTTTATCTATTTTATGTTTAATTTTATTTTCATATCGTTCATATGCATTCATATTTTCCCGTCTAAAACCTTCATTATTCATTCTATGATATTTTTTCATTAAAGAACTTCCCCCATTTTTAAATTTACTTTCCTTCCCTTCTTCATCTTCATCTTTTTGAAAATCCTCATTCGGTAAACAAGGTCTTGAATCTTCTTTAGGGGGTGTATTATTTTCCAATGTATTGTTATCATCTTTACTCTCATCATTATCTAAAATTTTTGAATCATCATTTGAAATTTCCTCTTTATGATCCTTAGCTTCACAATCTTTGTTATCTCTATCTATTAAATTTTCTTCATGATTTATATAAATTTTATTCTCCTCATATCCATCATTAGCAATGGTTATCATATCCTCAATTTCACCATCTTTAATTTTAGATTTAATCTCTGTTTTTTTTGAAGAATCCCTCTTTTTGTCAAAAGATAAAACATCTTTTCTAAAAGGTCTATTTTTAATTAAGCGAGATTGTGAAACCTTCCAATTAAAAACCTTTTTCTTAGGAATAAATCCACTTAAAGGAAATTTAATTTCTCCATTTGAATTTTTAATAGATATTCCACTTCCACAAACACTATTTAATAATTCCTCATCAAAATCATATGACATTTCTATTTTCCCATTTGAATCAGCTTTAACTTCTCCAATAGAAACAACTTCTATTTTAGAATCATTATTTATAATTAAAACTAGACCATAAGTATTTTCACTATCTATGTTTTGAACAAAATAAAAAATCTTAAATTTCCCATCCTTATCTTCTATTTTTGTGTATCCAGAAGGTTTTTTATTGTTAAAAGAATATCCCTTATCATCTTCTTGAAGTATTATAAATTTTTTATTATCAGAAATTCCCATATAAATCTCCATAATATTTTTAACCTTACTTTATATTATGCAATTCTAATTTAAAATTTCCTAAAATAAAAACAAACCAAATTTAAAATTAATTTGGTTTGTTTATTTCCATAAATATATTTTTAAAATCATCCATATTTAAATTTTCTGCTCGTTTATGAAAATCTACAGATAACTTTTCTGATATTTTTTGAAGATCTTCTTTAGATTTTTTAAATTGAGAAAGTACATTATACAAATTTTTCCTTCTCATACTAAAACATCTCTTTACAAAATCTAAAAATTCCTTTTCAAGATGGGAATCTTTAAATTCTCTTTCCTTTTTTATTTCAAATTTAATAAACACTGAATCAACCTTAGGTTTTGGGGTAAAATTACACGCAGGAATTTTTTTAATAAGTTTTGGATTTGAAAAATAATTTGAAAATATAGTAAGAGAGCCATAATCTTTAGTAGAAGGACTTGCTAAAATTCTATCTCCAACTTCTTTTTGAACCATAAAGGAAATAAAATCTATATTTAAATTGCTTTTAAAAAGCTTTTCAAGTATTGGGGTGGTTATATAATAAGGAATATTTGCTACGACTTTTATTTCTCCCTCTAAATTTTTAAATTCCTCTAAATCCATTTTCAAAAAATCTTTATTTATAAGGTAAAAATTTTTCCTATCTTTAAATTCTTCCTTTAAAATAAATACCGCCTCTTTATCAACTTCAACAGAAATTACCTCTTTTCCCCTATGTAAAAGTTTTTCTGTTAAAACCCCAAAGCCTGGACCAATTTCAAGAATTACATCATCTTTGTTAATATTAAGAGCATCTACAATCTCCTCAAGCATAACATCATTATTAAAAAAGTTTTGTCCAAGAGAAGATTTAAAAGAGAACCCATATTTTTTTTGTATATAATTTATATTTATCATATTATTTCTCCTGAAGTTTTTCTAAAGCATTTTTAAACTGCTCTCTTGATATATTAAATCCATTAAGCCTAGCTAAAAATTTTTTACCATTTGAATATCCTATACCTAAAATATCTCCAATTTTTTCACGTCTTAAAGAAGATTCCTCAGTGTTAACCAAGTTATTTAAAATTAAATCCTTCATAGTAAATTCTTCACGCTTCTCTTCTAATATACATTTTGAGTTTTTTATAGCTTCTATTATAGCTTCTGGTTTTGCATTTTCAACTCCAATATCTCCATTTTTTGTACTTTCACTTCTAGAAATATAAGCATGCTTTACTCCCTTAACCTTATCTGAAATTGATTTTCTAATTCTTTCTCCAGCAGAATCAGAATCCATTAAAAGTATAACTCCGCATTTTTCTTGAGCATTTTGTATTAACTTTAATGTTTTTTTAGTTAAACCAAATCCCGAAACATAAATAACCTGAGCATCAACTCCTCTTTTTACAGCAATTTCATCTTTTATTCCCTCAACAACAATAACCTCTTTTATCTTAAGCATTTTTCCTCCTATAAAAAATAGCTGAAATATTTGAATCTCAAATATAACAGCTAAGCTTTAATTATTCTAAAATATATACTTTTACTCCATGTTTACGTCCCCATGTGTAAGCTGCATCACGGCTTGGCATAAATACATCTATAATATTTCCTTTTATTGCTCCACCAGTATCATGAGCAACCCCAAAGCCATATCCTTCTACATACATTCTTGTTCCAAGAGGAATAACTTTTGGATCAACAGCAACTGTGCTCCATCCATTTGGATTATATACAGTTGGGTTTCCTGTTGCAGTGGTATGATTTCCATTACTTCCACTATTATAGTAGGCAGTTGACTCAACAGACTTTGTATACTTTATAGTGTATTCCTCTCCTAAAAAGCTTATTTTGTTTCCGTTAGCATGAGCATTACTCATAACTTCACGTGAATTTCTACTTTCCACATGAGTAACTTGTTTTTTCTTACTACCCTTCTCAATTATTTTCTGAGTTGGGTTCACCTCTATATTATCATAAATAACTTTATTGTCTACTTCAATTCCATTTTCGTAACGTTTTTCCCTTTTTACAACTCTTAATCCATTTTTTCCTTCTTGTATTACTTTTTCATTGCCTTCATAAATATCATCATTATACTGTATTTTTGTTTCATAAGGTATTTCATACTGTTCATTTTCAACTTTTACATCTACGTATTTTACATAAATCTCTAAATCTGGAATAATTTGAGTATCAATGGAAGGTTCTACAATATCACTTTCATCTATTTCAACCCCTTGTTCCTTTAAAAAATCTCCTATTGTTTTAGAAGTTGTCATAACTTCATAAGGATCCATTTTGCCTAAATACAATATAACAGGCACTGGATTCTCTAAAATTATTTTATCTCCTCTACTAACTTTTGAAGATTCTGATGGAAAAACATTACCTCCATCTCTTAAGACTATACCATTCTCATCTAAAACTTCCTCTACAGTAGATCCACTAGTACGAGTTGTTATTTCAACCCCATCTACAACTATTGTAACAGGTTTATTAAAACTTATAACAACGTAAAAAAGTATTATAAAAATTAACAAACTAAGAATAGAGAATAATATAGTCTTTATCGACTTCGACTTTATCATAATTTCCTCCTGATAAAACTTTAATATACATTATAAATTCAAAAATTTTGACGCATTTTCATATAACGTATCCACAATTTTATAGAAGTCTGCATTTTTTGCTTCAGAAATTTTTCTTATAATGTGTTCTATATTTATAGATTCATTTCTCTTTCCCCTTAAAGGTACTGGAGATAGGTATGGACAATCGGTTTCTGTTAAAAGGTATTTAGTTGGAATTTCTTTTACAACTTCTATAATTTTCACAGCATTTTTAAAAGTTACTACTCCGCCTATACCAAGATAAAAACCAAGCTTTACCCATTCCTTAGCTATATCCACACTTCCAGAAAAACAATGAATGACACCTCTTAAAGGCATAAATTCCTTAATAATATTTAAAGTATCATAATGAGCATCTCTACAATGAATTACAACAGGCTTATTAATTTCCTTTGAGAGAGCTAATTGCTCTTTAAATATTTCTTTCTGTATAGATACATCTAAATCCTTATAGAAATAATCAAGTCCAATTTCTCCCACAGCCAAAATTTTGTTATTTCTATGATATTCAAATAAATCGTTAATATAACTTGTTTTATAATAATCTTTTGAATAACTTGGATGTATTCCACAAGCGCCATATATAAAATCATATTTTTCTGTAAGAATAATTGTATTTTTACAAGAATCGATATCAATGGCACAATTCAAAATTTTATTAACTCCAAGATCAAATTGTCTCTTTAAAACCTCTTCTCTATCTTCATCAAAACTCTCATCATCATAATGAGCATGAGTATCAAAAATTTTAATAGACATTTTGTTGCTCCTTTCAGTAAACCATAATACAAATATTACTTTTTAGTGTCAACTTGACAAAATTTAGATGACTTGTTCAATGTTATTATTAAAGTGCTTGAGGAAATTTTTTCTAACGCATATTTTCAAAAATTTTTCATACATATCTCATTTAAAATTTTTCCAAATTATAATGATAATGTTTAAAAAATTTTTGAAAAACTATTGACAAATAATTCAGTGTGATATATAATTCAAAAAGTGGTTGTAAACTACGGCTCGTTGGTCAAGGGGTTAAGACACCACCCTTTCACGGTGGTAACACGGGTTCGAATCCCGTACGAGTCACCATTATTGTGGGCGCATAGCTCAGCTGGGAGAGCATCTGCCTTACAAGCAGGGGGTCACAGGTTCGATCCCTGTTGTGCCCACCATTTTGGCCCAGTAGCTCAGCTGGTTAGAGTGCTGGCCTGTCACGCCAGAGGTCGAGGGTTCGAGTCCCTTCTGGG
>JAGHEJ010000013.1 GCA_017889345.1 Clostridiales bacterium
GAGTAATAGATCAGGTAGCTAATGATATAGCAGTAATTTTTAATACTAAATATCTTGGTGAGATACCAAATGATAACGCTGGTAGGGTATCTTTATGGAGTGATATTATAAAACACCACGAGGAATTACAAAAGCTTAGAGCTATAGAGAATTTTAGTGATAAAGATGTAAGTGTACTTCAAGGAGATAACAAAAAATCAGTAATAGTTAATGATGCTATAACTGTAGTTAATACCATGGCTAAACTTTATATGACTGTTATGGTTTCTTAATGGAGGTTTTTTATGAATAAAGATAAAACTATGAAGAAAGTAAATATACAGCTTTTTGCATCTCAAAATATTACAATGCATGCAAAAGATGCTATATCAGCATCACTTGCAGAATGTTTTGTAACTATAGATGGTAATAGATATAACTTTATGCAAGCTATTGATCTCGAGGTTAAATTTGAGCGAATTAAATCTGAGATTCCCATTCTTGGAAAGCCTGGTAGAGGTAATAAAACTGTAGGATGGAAAGGTACTGGTTCTGCAACTTTTCATTTCAATTCTTCAATTTTTAGAAAACTGATGGAGCGTTATCAAGATACTGGAGAGGATGTATATTTTGATATACAAATTACAAATTATGATCCTTCAAATAAATTAGGTAGACAAACGGTAATTTTATATGATTGTAATCTTGATAATGGTATATTAGCTAAATTTGATGCAGATGGTGAATATTTAGATGAAACTATAGACTTTACCTTTGAGAAATTTAAAATACCTGAAGAATTTAATATGTTAGATGGGATGGTGTAATAATGTCTAAATTTTCTAGATTCATGAAACAAAATAAAATAAAGAAAGAAAATACAACTTTCGCTCCAACTAAATCTTTATTAGATGAAAATGGAGAACCAATTAAATTCGTTATTAAACCTCTAACAACAAAAGAGAATGAAGATATAAGAGAAGCATGTACAGTAGATATACCTGTAACAGGTAAACCAAATATGTTTAGACCAAAATTAAATACATCTAAGTATTTGGCTAAAATGCTTTGTTCTTGCATAATTGAACCTGATTTATTTGATAAGGAGCTTCAAGATTCATATGGAGTTATGACTCCAGAAGATTTAATAAGAGAAATGATAGATGATCCTGGAGAATACCAGGATTTTGTTGTATTTGTTCAAAATTTTAATGGATTTAATGTAACTCTTGAAGATAAGGTTAGTGAAGCAAAAAACTAATATTAGAAGGGGATGGAGAAGCAAATTATGCTTACTATGCCCTTCTTAAATTGAAAATACTTCCTTCTGTATTTCTAAATATGGATGAAAATGAAAAAGCTTTTGTAATTGCTTGTATAGATATAAAAGTTGATAGTGATAAAAAAGAAAGAAAGAAACTAGAGAGTAAAGCTAAGAAAAAGAGGTGATGAAATGTTAAAAACATCACTGGAATTACATGATAATTTTAGTGCCACTATACACAATATAATTGAATCTGTAAATTTGAGTGTTAGAACCATGGAGGACTTACATCAAAGTGTTAGTACTCCATTAGATTCATCAGCTTTAGATGATGTAAGAAATTCTATTAATCAAGCTACGATGGAAATACAAAAATTAGATGATGCGTTTACTAAAGTTAGTTCTGAAAGTATAGATGCACCTAAATTTGATAATACTTGGGTATCACCTAATTTTGAAGTTTTTACAAACTCTGGTGTTGATAGATTTAATCAGGAGATTTTAAGTACTAATAATCTTTTAAATAAATTAAATGAATCTCAAATGAAAATTTCTAATACAGCATCTCAAATTGATATTTTGCCTGATACTATGATTGCAGATATAAATGCTACTCAAGTACGAATTGAAGGTATTAAAAATAAAATATTAGAGATTGAAAATAATCCGTTAAGTTTATTAGATGAATCAACTAATTATCAACTTGAGAGTTTAAGAAGTAAACTTTCTCAGGCTGTAGACGAACAACAAGCACTTAATACTGCAGTTGAGAACATGGATATTGAATCTGCAAATCGTGCATATTTAAAGTTATCTAATACAATTGATGGTGCAGAGATGCATATTAGAGATAATATGAATGGTCAAGATAATTTTAATAGAAAACTTCAAGAGGGACAGAATCAAGCTAATAAATTAACAGGTATGATTAAAGGTGCTGTTGGTACATATTTAACTATTAATGGTATCGGTACAACATTAAATTTATCAGATACATTAACATCAACGACAGCTAGGCTTAATTTAATGAATGATGGACTGCAAACAACAGAAGATTTACAAAATATGATTTATTTGTCTGCAGAGCGTTCCAGAGGGGCATATCAAAGTACAGCAGATGCAGTATCAAAACTTGGACTTATGGCCAGGCGATGCTTTTAGTTCATCAGAAGAGATAATAGCTTTTACTGAGCAGTTAAATAAACAGTTTATTATCGCAGGAACTGAAGCATCTGGAATTTCTGCTGCGATGCTTCAGTTAACTCAAGCAATGGGATCAGGAGTACTTCGTGGAGAAGAATACAATAGTATTCTAGAACAAGCTCCAAACATTATAGAATCCATTGCAAATTATATGGAAGTACCTAAAGGACAACTTAAAGATATGGCAGCAGAGGGAAAAATAACAGCAGATATTGTTAAAAATGCAATGTTTGCAGCAGCAGAAGAAACTAATGCTAAATTTGAATCTATGCCAAAAACATTTGCACAAATTGGAACTTCGATACAAAATACTGCTCTTATGGCTTTTCAACCTGTACTGCAGAAATTAAATGAAATAGGAAATAGTGAAGCGTTTGATGCTGTTATAGAAAATATAATAAATGGATTGTCAATACTTGCAAGCATAGCTTTAAATGTATTTAATTTATTAATATTAGCTGGAGGTTTTGTAGCTGATAATTGGTCTATTATTGGTCCTATTTTTTATGGTATAGCTATAGCTATGGGAATTTATACTGCTGCTATTATTGCAAATAATACAGCTCAAAGTGTAAGTGCAATGATTAAAGGAATAATTGCTTTGAAAAATAGTGTGTTGGCTGCATCAACTATGATGGCTACAGGTGCTACATTTGCACAGACAGCAGCTCAACACGGATTAAATGCAGCACTGTTAGCGAGTCCTATAACTTGGATAGTATTAGGAATAATAGCATTAATAACAGTTTTATTTATTGCTGCAAATGCAGTTGCTGAACTCACTGGAATAACCAACAGTGGGTTTTCTTTAATTTGTGGAGCTATCAATGTTGTTATTCAATTTTTCTTCAATTTATTAAAAGCAGCAGCAAATGTTGGTATAGGTATTGGAAATGTAGTTGGAGCTTTAGCACATAATATGATGACGGCTTTTTCTAATTCTATAGCTAATATTCAATCTTGGTTTTATAATTTATTGTCAACTGCTTTGAATGTGGTGTCTGGAATTTGTGCAGCTCTTAACAAATTACCTTTTATTAATTTTGATTACTCTGGGATTACTAATAAAGCTGACGAATATGCTAACAAAGCAGCAGCTTTACAAGAAAATAAAGGAGAATATAAGTCAATTATAGGTGCATTTAATGAAGGATTTAATACATTTGATGCTTTTGGTGATGGTTGGGTTTCAGATGCATTTAATAGTGGAGCAGCTTGGGGAGATTCTATAGGAGATAAATTTTCAAATATATTAGATGGACTTATGGGTGATGGTAATATTCCTAACCCTAACGATTATTCTGATTTGAGTAACTATGGTGGTGATTTAGAAGATGGATTAAATGGGATAGAAAATAGTTTAGATGATATAGGAAGTGGAGTTAAGGACACAGCAGGAAACACTGGAGCTATTAGAGATTCTCTGGAGGTATCTGAAGAAGATTTAAAATATTTAAGAGATATAGCTGAGAGAGATGTTGTAAATAGATTTACAACAGCAGAAATTAATCTTAATATGGGTGGAATTACAAATAATGTTAAAAATGATATGGATTTAGATGGTATTATAGATAAATTAACAACAGGCGTTATTGAAGCAACAGAAAAAGCAGCAGAGGGGGTACATAAATAAATGTATAGTGTTTATTTAGATAAAATTTTATTACCAATCGCTCCATCTAAAATTAAAATAGGATTTAGTAGTCAAAATAAGACTTTAAATTTAATAAATGATGGAGAAATTAATATACTTAAAGATCCAGGACTTTTAGATATAGAATTTGATGCAATACTCCCTAATACAAAGTATCCATTTAGTATTTATAAAGATGGATTTGAAAGTGCAGATAAATTTATTGATAAGATAAATAAATTAAAGATGGATAAGAAACCATTTCAATTTATAGTTACTAGAAATCGTCCTGATGGAACACCATTATTTAATACAAATATAAAAGTATCTTTAGAAGAGTATGAAATGAGTGAAGATGCAGAAGAAGGATTTGATCTTATATTATCTATAAAACTTAAACAATATAAATCTTTTGGAACTAAAAAATGTAAAATAGAAATACCTGAAAAACAAGAAGAAAAACAGGAAGTTAAAGTTAATCCAGTGCAAGAGAGGGAATCTGAACCTAAAGAAATTATGATTGGATCAGATGTAATTGTTAATGGAAGATTACATAGAGATAGTTATGGTAAAGGACCTGGACAAACTAGAACAAATTATAAGGGAAAAGTTAATTTGATAAATGAAAAAGGTTCACATCCGTATCATGTAACGACCCCTGAAGGGTCTTTTTTAGGTTGGGTTACTAAGGATAGTGTTAAGGGAGTTTAATTATGGAATTTGAACTTATTGTACAAAATGATTCTGATATATATTTACCATTAGTTGAAGATTCTATTGTTTGGAAAACAGAAAGAAAAGGTGTTCCAGGACAACTTGATTTTAAAGTTTTGGATGATGGAAATCTTAAAATAGAGGAAGGAAATGCAGTTAGTTTTAAGGTTGATGGAGAGAAAGTATTTTATGGATTTATTTTTACTTTAAAAAGAGATAAAGAGAAAATTATAAATGTTACTTGCTATGATCAATTAAGATATTTTAAAAATAAAGATACTTATGTTTATACAAATAAGACAGCAGGTGAAATTATAAAAATGATTTCAGAGGATTTTGAAATGCAATGTGGAGAAATAGAAGATACAGGATTTAAAATACCGTCAAGAATTGAAGAAAATACAACTCTTTTTGATATGATTCAAAATGCACTTGATTTGACTCTTGAAAATAAAAAAGAAATGTATGTTTTATATGATGATTTTGGGAAAATAGCTCTTAAAAATATATCTTCTATGGTTGTTGAAATTTTAATAGATTTTGATACTGGAGAAAATTTTGATTACTCTTCAAGTATTGATTCTGAAACTTATAACAAGATTAAACTTACTTATGATAATAAAGATACTGGAAAAAGGGATGTTTATATATCACAAGATGGAAATAACATAAATAAGTGGGGAGTACTTCAATATTTTGATACTATTTCAGAAGGAGAAAATGGAAAAGCTAAAGCAGATGCACTCCTTTCTTTATATAACCAGAAAGCTAGAACGTTATCAGTTAAAAATGCTTTTGGAGATATAAGGGTTAGAGGTGGCTCTATGGTTGTGGTACAGCTTGATTTGGGAGATACTAAAATCAATAATCTAATGATAGTTGAAAAATGTAAGCATGAGTTTAAAAATTATGAACACTTTATGGATTTAACATTAAGAGGAGGAGAATTTATTGCTTGATACAAATGATTATTAGTAGCTATGAAAAAAGCTGCAATTGATGCAGTTGAAAATATTAAACCAGTAAATATTGCTTTTGGTAAAATTGATTCTATTGATCCTTTAAGTGTTAATGTTGAAAATAAATTGAAGTTATCTAGTGAACAATTAATTATGAGAGATATATTTAAAGAATATGAACTAGAATGTGAAGTTGATGGTAAAATTGGAATTGCAAGACTTGATTTAAAACTAAAACCAGGAGATGATGTAATACTTTTTCGTGTACAAGGTGGTCAAAAATATCTTATTTTAGATAGGGTGGTTAAATGATACCAAAAGTTAATATTAATTTATCTATTAATAGTATAGAAAGAAA
>JAGHEJ010000014.1 GCA_017889345.1 Clostridiales bacterium
CAATCAGAGAATATCTTGAAAAAAATTCTTTGACTTATGAAGATATTGCACCAAAAATTGCTGAGTCCTTAGAAATGAATGTTGAAAAAGTTTTAAAAGTTTTAAACACTAAAGATAGCAAGGGAAATCCTGCAGGATCAGCTTACTTAATAAGAAGAGTTGAGAAACAAAAGGTTGATAAAGTTAAAGAGTTAAAGATACCTGGAATAATAATTTCTCCAGATACAAAAAGATATTATCCTAACAATGCTTATTTAGCTCATGTTCTTGGATCAACTGATATTGATGGGAAGGGACTTACTGGAATTGAGCTTATGTATGATGAAGAGCTTACAGGTGTTGATGGATTTAGAATTGTTGAGCTTGATGCTAAATCAAGAGACTTACCTTATTCAATAAGTGAATACATAGATCCGATTGACGGAAAAAATGTTGTTTTAACGATTGATGAGAAAATTCAATTTTTCGCAGAAAAGGCTGCGAGTCAAGCACTTATTGATAATAAAGCAAAAGCTGTTTCAATTCTTGTTATGAATCCAGAAAATGGTGAGATTCTTGCTATGGTTAATAAACCAGATTTTAATCCAAATACTGTGAGAGATGAAGTTGCAACTTATGATGAGCTTCAAAAGCTTTGGAGAAATAGAGCAGTTAATGATATTTATGAACCAGGATCTATCTTTAAAATTATAACGGCAGTAGCAGCAATAGAAGAAGGCGTTGTTTCGGAAAATGATACTTTTATTTGTAATGGAAGTAAAGAAGTTGGTGGAAGAATTATTCACTGTTGGAAAAGAACAGGACATGGAACTATAGATTTTCATGGAATCCTTGAGAATTCTTGTAATGTTGGAACTATGGAACTTGGAGAAAGACTTGGGGCTGAAACTTTAAATAAATATATAAAGAGATTTGGTTTTGGAGAAAAGACAGGGATTGATTTACCAGGAGAAGCAAAAGGAATTATTAAAAAGACAGAAGATATATCAATTGTTGATCTTGCTACAATTTCTTTTGGACAGACAAACACTACAACTCCAGTTCAATTTATGGCTGCAGTTAATGCTATTGCTAATGATGGAGTTTGGGTTAGACCACATCTAATGAAAGAAATTTCTTATTATGATGATGAGTTTAATTATATTGTAGATAGAAAGTTTGAAGATTATGGAGAAAAGAGAGTAGTAAGTGAAGAAATTTCTAGAGAAGTAAGGGATATTTTAGAGAAAGTTATTTCTGAAGGATCAGGAAAGAGAGCGTTCATAGAAGGTTATGAAATTGCAGGTAAAACTGGTACGGCTCAAAAGGTTGATCCCGAAACTGGAACTTACGGAGCAGGAAAATATATTTCTTCATTCGTAGGATTTGCGCCAGCTAGCGATCCAAAGGTGAGTATCTTTATTTCTATAGATGAGCCTTCTGCTGGAGAATATTATGCTGGAGTAATTACAACACCAGTTGCAAGACAACTTTTCTCAGACATATTTAATTATTTATCAATTGATGTTTCATCAAGCAATGATGATGTTAGAAAAAGTTTGCTCAAAGATGTAATTATACCAGAAATTAGAGAGTTTACTGTTCAAGATGGTCAACAAGTTTTAAAAGAATTGAATCTTGATTATGAACTTGTAGGTGAAGGAGATAAGATTGTTGATATTACTCCAAAGCCAGGATATTCTGTAAAAGAAGGAACAAAGATTGTTATATATAGAGGTGATTCATCTCAAATTGATAAGCAGGTATTGATGCCCGATCTGTACGGATACAGTAAGCAGGGAGCTATTGAAATTTTGGAAAGTATTGGACTTAAATATAAAATTATAGGCGATGGCTTACTGGTTAATCAAAGTGTTGAAGTTGGTAAGATTGTTAATCGGGGAGATACAGTTGAATTAACTTTTAGTACTAAAGATATTCATTAAAAAAATTAACAGAAAGAAAGGATATAATCCTTTCTTTTATTTATAAATCTAGGAGGACAAATGAGGATAGGGAAATTATTTAATGGATTTAATTATAATATTGTTTTGGGAAATGATGATATTGAGATAAATAAAATTACTGATAATACAAATGAGGTTTCTGAAGGAGATGTTTTCTTTTGTATAAAAGGATATAATTTTGATGGACATAATTTTATAGATCTTGTTATAAGTAAAGGTGCTAAAGTTATAGTAATTAACGATTGTTTTAGTGAAAAGATTCCAAAAGATTTAGATTGTGTTGTTATATCAGTTGATGATACTAGAAAAGCTTTGGCAATAGTATCAATAAATTTTTATGGACGACTACATGAAAAATTTAAATTAATTGGAATAACTGGAACAAATGGTAAGACAACAACAACTTTTATTCTTAGAGAAATTTTTAGAAATGCTGGTTATAGAACAGGTGTTATTGGAACAATAAGTAACTTTATTAATGATAGAAAAATTAAAGCTGAAAGAACAACTCCTGGAGCATTGCAACTTAATGAACTTTTTTCTGAAATGCACAAGGAAAAAGTTGAGTATTGTTTTATGGAAGTATCTTCACACGCTTTAGGGCTTAATAGAGTTTATGGAATTCAATTTGATTATGGAGTTTTTACAAACTTAACCCAAGATCATTTAGATTTTCATAAAAATTTCTCAGATTATTTTAAAGCGAAATTAAAATTGTTTGAGAATAGTACTATGAAAATTATAAATAGTGATGACTTGTATGGAAATCAAATTATTGAAAAAATAGATTCAAATGTTATTACATATGGTGTTGAAAATGTTAAGAGTGATTTTGTAGCTAAAAATATTATTTTGAAAAATGATAAGACAACCTTTACAGTTTGTGATAAGTTTGGGAAAGAATATACTTTTGATTACAATCTTGTTGGGAGATTTAATGTTTATAATGCACTTCCTTCAATTATAATTGCACTGAATGAGGGAATATCTGAAACTGTTATTCGTGAAAGTCTTAAAAATATTTTTGTTAGTGGAAGACTTGAAAATGTATCTAAGAGATATAATTTGGACTGTGATATATATCTTGATTATGCACATACGCCAGATGGACTTGAAAATTGTTTAACAACTCTTAAGAAAATTGCTAAAGGTAGAATTGTTTGTGTTGTTGGTTGTGGCGGAGATAGAGATAGAGAAAAAAGACCTTTAATAGGTGAAATTGCTACAAGGTTAAGTGATTATGTTTATATAACTTCTGATAATCCACGAAGTGAAGATCCAGAAAAAATTATAGATGATATTGTAAAGGGAATTGATAAGTCGAATTATGAAGTTGTAATAAGTCGATTTGATGCGATAAAAAAATCTATAAAAAATAGAAAAACTAGTGATATAATTTTGATAGCAGGGAAAGGGCATGAAGACTATCAAATTTTAAAAGACAAAGTTATACATTTTGATGAAAGAGAAGTTATAGACGAAATTTTAAAAGAAAATGATTAGTCATATTTCGTTTTAAGGGTGTGTTGAAAATGACTTTAAATTTACAAGAAATTTTGGAATGTATATCGGGAAATTTAATTTTGAAAGGTAGACAACAAAATTTCAATAAGATTTCAATTGATACGAGAAGCATTTCTAATCAAGAAATTTTCTTGGCGATTGGTGGAAATAATTTTGATGGAAATAAATATATTCTTGACGCTATTAAAAAGGGCGTTAGATTATGTATAATAGATAAAAAATATTTTGAGAAAGATGAGTTTAAAGATTTCGATGTGTCGATTATTTTAGTCGAAAATACTTTGAGAGCTTTAGAACAATTAGCAATTTTTGTTAGATCAAAAATTAGTATCCCTATTATTGCTGTAACTGGATCAGTCGGGAAAACTACAACGAAGGATTTAATACACGACTTTTTATCAGCTAGGCACAAAGTGTACAAGATATTTGGGAATTTTAACAATCATTTGGGAATGCCGTTGTCTTTAATAAATATTGATGATGATGCAGAAATTGGAGTTTTTGAATTAGGTATGAGCAATCTTGGAGAGATTGATTATCTTGCAAAAATTCTGAGACCAAAGATTGGAGTTATAACAAATATTGGTGAGAGTCATATTGAGTTTCTTAAAACTCGAGAAAATATTTTGAAAGCTAAGATGGAAATTACAAATTATTTTGGTGAAGATAATGTTTTGATTATAAATAATGAAGATGATTTGTTATCGACTGTTAATTCATCTAATTTTAAATTATATAAAATTGGTTTTTCAGATGAGTGTGATTTGTATGCACGAAATTTAAAATTAAATGAAGATAGTATTGAATATGAACTTACATATTTAAATGAAGATAAAAAAGTTTCTATACCTATTTTGGGTAAACATAATGTTTTGAATTCTCTTATAGCTTTTAAAATCTGTGAGATTTTTGATATTCCTATACAATTGATAGAAGATAAGATTAAATGTTTGAGTGGCTCATCAATGAGGCAAGAAATTTTAAAATATAAAAATATGACTATTATAAATGATTGTTATAATGCAAGTCCAAGCTCAATGAAAAGTAGTATTGATGTTTTAAATCTTTATTCAAATATAAAAGTTTGTATTTTGGGAGACATGGCAGAGCTTGGAGAAAATTCTGGGTCGTATCATGAAGAGGTCGGTGAATACGCAAATGGAAAAATTGATAAGCTTATTGCAATAGGTCAATATAGTCATTTTTATTGTAGTAAATTTGATGACAAAGTAAATTGCTTTTGTTTTCATACTCTCGCAAAATTCCAAAATGAAATTCTAAAAATTTTAAATGGAGCAGAAACAATTTTAATTAAGGCTTCTCGTTCTTCAAAATTTGAAAGGGTTATAAACATAATTGAAGATAAATTTTAAAAATATGAGGGAGGTACTTAAACCGAAGTTGGTTTAGGGTGTAAAAATGAAAGTAATACTAGAGATATTTATTCCTTTAATAATCTCATTTATTTTAGCGTATTTGCTGGGAAAAATTTTGATTCCAATATTACACAGGATGAAATATGGACAAAGCATAAGAGAAGAAGGGCCAAAGGCCCATATGAAAAAGCAGGGGACTCCAACAATTGGGGGACTTATTTTTATAATTGCTACAACGATAGTTACGATTTTGTACTCAGCTTTTTATGTAAAGAGTTTTAATAATAGTGCAATAGTTCTTTTATTAATATTTTTAGCATTTGGATTTGTAGGATTTTTAGATGATTATCTGAAGATAAAAAGGAAGAAGAATTTAGGTCTTAAAGCTTATCAAAAAATGGTATTACTTATGATGATTACATTATTTATATATTTCTTTACTAATGATACAACTGGTGCAATTTTACGTGTTCCAATTTTAAATATTAATATTGAATTATCATATTTATATTTACCATTTTTATTTGTTTACTTTACTGGTGTAACAAATGCTGTGAATTTAACTGATGGATTAGATGGATTGGCTACGACAGTAACAATAATAGTTTTAATATTTTTGTTTTTGGTTAGTTTCATATCCGGAAATGTAGATGCAGGAATTTTTGCATTTATTTTGGTTGGAGCATTGATGGCATTTTTATTTTTTAATATTAATCCAGCTAAAGTTTTTATGGGAGACACTGGATCTCTTGCACTTGGTGGAGCAATTGCTGGAATTGCATTTGTACTTGGTATTGAATTGGTTTTAATCGTTGCTGGTATAATCTACGTTATAGAAACATTATCTGTTATTATTCAAGTTGTTGTATTTAAGCTTACAAAGAAAAGAGTATTTAAAATGGCTCCTATTCACCATCATTTTGAGCATTTAGGTTGGAGCGAAAACAAAATAGTATATGTTTTTGGAGCGATTACTTTATTTGCATGCATCATATCTTTTTTGATGCTATGAAAGGAATGACTTGTATATGGAAAATAAAGATAATGAATTAACTCCTAAGAAAACTAGAGTTTCTAGATTATTTAAGCTTAACAAAGCTGATGGGGAAATTGATTATATTCTTTTTTATACATTAATACTTCTTGTTGCAATAGGAGCTATAATGATTTATAGTGCTAGCTCCTATAGAGCAGCAAATGAACTTCAAGATAGTATGGCATATTTAAAAAAACAATTAGTCTTTGTTGGAATTGGATCAGTATCAGTTATCTTCTTTATTAATTGGGATTATCACAAATTTAAAAATGGAAAGTTAATTGCATTTTTAATGGTAGTAACAATAATTTTATTACTCTTAGTATTCTTATTCCCTCCAATAAATGGAGCACAAAGATGGATACAACTTGGACCTTTATCATTACAACCGTCGGAAATGGCTAAGTATGTTGTTGTAATTTATTTAGCAAAAAGTCTTGATAAGAAAGGCGATGAGATAAAAAGTTTTTGGAGAGGAGTATTTCCAACTTTATTAGTCGCTGGAATTTTTGCAGGACTTGTACTTGCTGAGAAAAATTTAAGTATAACGTCTGTTATAATGTTTGTTGCCTTTATATTAATTACAATTTCAGGAGCGAGAAAGAGACATCTTATAACTCTCGGTGGAATTGGATTAATGGCAGGAATTTCACTTATACTTGCAGCTCCATATAGGTTGAAAAGACTTTTAAGTTTCTTAGATCCGTGGGCAGATCCAAGAGGAGATGGATATCAACTTATACAATCTTTATTAGCACTTGGGTCAGGTGGATTTTTAGGATTAGGTTTTGGAATGTCAAGACAAAAAGCTTATTATTTACCAGAGCCACACAACGATTTTATATTTTCAGTTATAGGAGAAGAAACTGGATTTTTAGGTTGTATAATAGTAATCTCTTTGTTTGCAATTTTAATTTGGAGAGGTGTTATAATCTCAATTAAATGTAAAGATAATTTCGGAACATTATTAGCTATGGGAATTACATCTGTTATTGCTATACAAGCGATAATAAATTTAGCTGTTGTTACTGGAACGATGCCTGTTACAGGAGTGCCATTACCATTTATAAGTTATGGTGGTTCATCTCTTTTATTTAATATGACGGCGATGGGAATTCTTTTGAATGTATCTAGAAATAGAGCGAAATGGTAGTAATGTTTTTGAGAGGTAAAATTGGATAATACAAGTGGGAAAAGAATGATGAGTAAAAATAGATTGATCAAAAGACAAAGAATATTTTTTCTACGAAGAATGGTCTTTATTTTTTTAATATTTATAATATTTTTGTTGGTTTTAATAAACTCTGCTATTTTTGATATAAAATATTTGAAGATTACTGGCAATAAAATTTTATCTCAAGAATACATAACCCAAGAATTAAATGGTTTGTTTCATAAAAATATATTGTTCTATCCAATAGATTCAGAGTTTAAAACTTTACAAGAAAACAAATATATTGAAAATATTATTTACAAAAGACAGTATCCTAACACTTTAAATATTATTGTTGATGAAACAGAAGTTGATTATTATATTTATTACAATAACGAGTACTATTTATTTGATAAAACTATGAAGTTAGTAGATATAATTGATTATCAAGGAGACTTCAAAGTTTTAGAAGTTGTAGGTGTTAAGTTTTCGGGCGACATAAAAATAGGGCAAACATTGTTTTCGCAAGATAGCAGAGAAGTTCAGTGGCTCACAAATTTAGGTGAGCTGCTTGATTTAAATCAAAGCAATATATCTTTTGACTACGTTGATTTAAGTGATATTCATAATGTAATAATTGGATATAAAGATATAAAAATTAAAATTGGTAATAATTCAGATTTAAGACAAAAATTAAATGATGCAATAAATATTATAGAATCTAATCCAAAATTTAAAGATATGAAAGGTTATATAGATGTAAGAGCTAAAAATTATCCGGTAATTTCGCTCGAATAATTATAAAAATTTAAATTTTCAAGAAGGAAATTTTAAATTTTTGTAGAATAATTATCGTATCGAAGTGAATTTTATGGGGGAAGGTAGGAAAAAATATGGCTTTAAGAAATGCGGCTGAGAAAGTATGGGGTTTTTTTGGTTTGAAAGACGAGTACGAGGATGCAATTGAAGAAGATGTAAAACAAAAAAACACTGATGAAACTTTTTCGATGGAAAAGCAAAATACTCAAATTGAAACAACAAATTTAAACGGTAAAGTTGTGAATCTTCATGCTGGAGCAAATGTTGCTAAAATGACTATTATCAAGCCTGTTGCTTATGATGAAGTTTTAGGAATTTGCGACGATCTTAAAAATAGAAAGATAGTTATAGTTAACGCAACAATTTTGGATCCAAAAGTAGCTCAAAGAACAGTAGATTTTTTATGTGGAGCTAGTTATGCACTTGATGCAGAATTCAAAGAAGTTGAAAAATCTATTTACATATTGGCTCCTTCAAATGTTGAGGTTACAAAAGAGCTTAAAAAAGAGATTCAAACAAAAAGCAGTTTGTTTAGTTGGGCGAAGTAAGATTGTTAGGTAAGAACGATTTTATAAAAATATTTGGAAAAAATCTTGAAAATATAGACAAGTTATATTCGTCTTATTCTACTGCGTATAAATCGGGAAGAACGATCATTACAAATGATTTTTATCCAGTTTCGGTTGTTAATTTGTTGGAGCGTTCTTCAAGTAGAATAGGATTAAACATTTTAGGTTACGGATTTTCAGATGATGCTGAAAGATGTTTGATTGCTTTTAGCGAAGAAGTATGCGATGTTTCAGTTTTTGATGGTGCAGCTAAAATTTTGAGGATTTCTTATAACGATAAGTTTAACAAATTATCGCATAGAGATTTTCTAGGAAGTATTATGTCTTTAGGATTTACCCGTGAAAAGATGGGTGATCTAGTTGTGGAAGGTAATTGTGTTTATATTCCTATAGTAATAGACTTCGTAGATTATGTTATTCAAAACTTGGTAAAGGTTAGGAATGTGCCTGTTCAAGTTGGTCTTGAATTATTCACGAGATTGCCTCAAAAAAATTTTGAAATTTTATATAAGGTTGTAGCATCACTTAGAATTGATGTAATTGTATCGGCTTTAACTAATCTTTCAAGAGAAAAAGCGAAGTCTCTTGTTTATGGAAGTAAAGTTAAATTAAATGGAAATTTAGAACTTGATGCTGATACAAATGTCTGCGAAAATGATATAATTGTGATAAGTGGTTATGGAAAATTTAAAATTCGAGAACGTTTAGGCAATACAGCTAAAAATAAAATTAAAATTGTCATAGACAAGTTTATTTAAATTAAAGTTTTGAGGTGAAAAGTGTGAAATTAACTCCGGTTGATATTACGAATAAAGAGTTTAGAAAAATGCTTAGAGGATATGATCCAGAGGAAGTTGATGAGTTTCTAGATCAAATCGTTGAGGATTATGAGGAACTTTTTAAGGAAAATTCTCTTTTGAAGGAAAAGATTAATGCCATGAATGAAAAAATCGAGCATTACTCTAAAATTGAGTCAACAATACAAAACACTTTATTGTTAGCTCAGAATGCTGCTGAACAAGCAAAAGTTTCTTCACAAAAAGAGGCTGACATAGTTATTAAGCACGCTAACGATTCAGCGAAGAAAATTCTTGATAAGGCTCATACTGATGTTGTTTCTATTACTCAAGAATACGATAGACTTAAGCAGGAGTTTGTTAAATTTAGAGCTAAATTTAGAAATTTTATAACTGTACAAATGGAAACTTTCGAAGATTTAGAGAAAGATTTCATTAAACATTATAATTTGAATAATTCTGTAGAGGTTTCTTCTTTTAAAAAAAATAATGAGCAAGAAACTAAACCAGTTGAAGAATTTAGTACAGAGATGATGGTAGATGTTCAGCCATTTGAGTCTGATGAAGTTGCTGGAGGACGTTTTAAAACTTCGGATGAACTTGATTCAGATCTTGAAAATATCAAGAAGTTTTTTGTAAGCGAAACATAAAATTTTAATTTGCACCAAGGTAATTGATTCCCTTAGGTGCCTTTTGTTTATGTAGATGTTTTAGGTAGTGAGTTATGAAAAATATAATTATTGAAGAAAAATTTTGTGATTTGAGATTAGATAAATTTGTTTTAGATTATTTGGGAGAAGAGCACACGAGAAGTTTTATTCAAAGATTAATACAAGATGGAAAAATTCTTGTTAATGATAAGATTGTTAAGAGTGGATACAAATTAAAATTAACTGATGTTGTTGATATTTTTGATTTTGAATTAAAATCTCTTGACATTGAGAAGGAAAATATTCCAATAGATATTGTTTATGAAGATGAAGATTTGATTGTTGTAAATAAACCTCAAGGATTAATTGTTCATCCAGCTCCAAATATTAATAGTGGAACTCTTGTTAATGCTTTGCTTTATCATTGTAAAAATTTATCTGGAATTAATGGAGTTGAGAGACCAGGAATTGTTCATAGAATTGATAAAGATACATCTGGACTTTTAGTTGTTGCAAAGAATGATTTATCTCATAAATTTTTAAGCGATCAATTTAAAGTTCATTCAATAAGGCGTGAGTATGTTGCACTTGTACATGGTGTAATGAAAAAATCTCATGGAAGAATCTCAAATAATTTAGGACGACATCCAAAAGATAGAATAAAGATGGCAGTAGTTCCTGAAGGAAGAAATGCGATAACAGATTATACGGTTTTAAGAAGGTATAACAAATGTTCTCTTGTGTTATGTAAACTTCACACAGGAAGAACACATCAAATACGTGTTCATATGAGTTATTTGGGATTTCCTATCGTTGGAGATCCTGTGTATGGATTAAAGAAAGATAACGTTTATAACAATGGACAACTTTTGCATGCACGTGTAATTGGTTTTATACATCCACGTAGTAAAAAATATATGGAATTTAAGGTAAGTCTTCCAGATTATTTCAAAAATATCATATCTAACCTTTAAAAAATATTATCATTTTATATGGTTTATATTTCACATAAATAGATAACAATAATAGGGACTATTTGTATTAAATGCAGTATTTAGAAGTTTATATGTAGTTTTGGATTTTGAGGAGGAAAGTTGTATGGGATTAAAGAATGCAGCTGACAAGGTTTGGGGTTTTTTTGGACTTAAAGATGGAAACTTCGATTTTGATGATGAAGTGAGTGAAGATATGGAAACTAAAAATAATTCAAGTAGTGAATTTGGAAAAATTACAAACTTTAAATCAATCGTAAATAAAAATGATGGCGGATTTTATGGCGATACAAAAATGAGAATCGTTAAGCCTGTTGTTTACAGTGATGTTCTTAATATTTGTGAGGATTTAAAAGAGAGAAAAATAATACTCATAAATACGACTTCATTAGATACAAAAATAGCACATAGAATGTTAGATTTTTTATGTGGAGCTAGTTATGTTTTAAATGCAGAACTTCAAGAAATTGAAAAAGGTATTTATGTTTTTGTTCCGTTTAATATAGAATTGACTTCAAAAGGTGAGGATGAACATGAAACTAAAAAATCAATTTTAGAATGGAATCAATAGTACATATAATTTTTAAAAATTAAATGGATTAGTAAAATTTGATAGTTTACTAGTCCATTTTTTATGGATTTATTATTAAGATTGGTTTATAATCTAAATAATTACAGTATAGAAGGGAGAGATAAAATGAATTTTGTATTATATAACCCTACGAGAGTTCATTTTGGAAAAGGCAAAATAGAGAAACTAAAAGATGAAATTAAAAGTGGTACAAAAGTTTTGTTAACATATGGTTCTGGAAGTATAAAGAAATTTGGATTATACGATGAAGTTTTGAAAATTTTAAAAGAACTTGATTGTGAAGTTTATGAACTAAATGGAATTGAACCAAATCCCAAATTATCAAGTGTACGAGCTGGAGTTGAAATTTGTAAGAAAAATAACATAGAGTTTATTTTGGCTGTTGGTGGTGGAAGTGTAATCGATGCTTCTAAGGCAATTTCAATTGGAGCAAAAAGCGAGCATGATGTTTGGGATTTAATTGTAAAAAAATATTTCCCACAAGATAGAGTTCCATTAGGAGCAATTTTAACTTTAGCTGCAACTGGAACTGAAATGAATCCTAACAGCGTTATAACAAACGATGAAACAAAACAAAAAGTTGGATTCGCACATCCTCCATATACGTTTCCAGTGTTTTCAATTTTGGATCCAGCCAACACTTTAACCGTTCCAAAGAATCAAACTGTAAATGGAATTGTAGATACAATTTCTCATTTGCTTGAGCAATATTTTAACGACACTGATAATGGAGAGTTGGTTGATAGATTTTGTGAATCTTCAATTTCATATATGATGGAAATTTCTCCGAAATTATTAGATGATTTAGGAAATTATCAGCTAAGAGAAGCGATGATGTATACTTCTTTTGTTGGATTAAATGGAATCTTATCAGTTTGTGGTGGAGATTGGTCAACTCATGATATTGAACATTCAGTAAGTGGAATTTATGATATTTCTCACGGGGTTGGGCTTGCAATAATTACTCCAAATTGGATGAAGTATGTTGCAAGAAAAAGACCAGAGAAAGTTATAAAACTTGGTGAAAGATTATTTGGATTAAAGAAAGATGGATTAAATGATATTGAGTTCTGCGATAAGATTGCAGATGAGTTTACAAAATTCTTTAAATCAATTGGAGTTCCAACGACTCTTGGAGAATGTGGAATTAATGATGAGAGATTAGAGGATTTAGTTGACAATATGTATATGGGTGATACAATTGGTGGATATGTAAAATTAAATAAAGACGACATTAGAGAAATTTTGAAAATGTGTATGTAAAAAATATTTTTTATGACTAATAGAGGAGTAAAAAATTGAATGTAATTATAAGACATGAAGAAATGTTTTTAACAAAGTCAAAAAGAGTTTGAAGTTGCTTCAACGATGCTAGATGAATAATAAAATAATTTATGGATAAAATTAAATTTTATCCATATTTTTTAACTTAATAATAAATATTAATTCTGTAAATATTATTTTATGATGAGAAAAATTTTAAGATTTAAAATTGAACAAGCTAATTAGGAAAGGAAGTGTTGTAGTTGGAACATCAAAATAAATTTAAAAAATCAAAGCTTATATCAATATCTTTATTATTAGTTGGAGTTCTTTTGGGAGCAGGTTTAGGTGGAACAGTAAGTTCAGTTAAGGGAAGTAATTTTAATGAGAAAAATATAGTAGCAGATAGTGTAGTTAATATAGCGGGAAATCTTCCTGTTAATAAAAGTGTAGCAGATGTTATTGAAGAAGTTTCACCTGGAGTTGTAACAGTTAGTGTTAATGCCATAGTAAATTCTTATAATGGAGTTAATGAAGTTAGTGGAATTGGAACAGGATTTTTTATAAGTCCTACAAAAATTTTGACTAATCAACACGTTGTTTTAAACGCATCAAATGTAAATATAATTTTGCATGATGGAACTAATCTTGAAGCAAAAGTTTTAAATACAGATCAAGAGAATGATATTGCATTACTTGAAGTTACTATACCAGGATTTCAAAGTCAAACAGTTTTAAAATTAGGATCATCAGATTCATTGAGAGTTGGTGATTGGGTTGTTGCTATTGGAAGTCCACTTGATTTATCATTCAGTGGAAGTGCAACTATTGGAATAGTTAGTGGATTAGCTAGAACAATTGAAACACAAAATGGAGTATCTACTTTCATTCAAACAGATGCCGCGATTAATCCTGGAAATAGTGGAGGTCCACTTTTAAATTTAAATGGTGAAGTTATTGGAATTAATACGGCTAAACTTGATGTAGATGGAGTTGAATCAATTGGATTTGCTATCCCAATTGATATTGCAAAATTAAAACTTGAAGAATTAAGTAAGCCAGTTATAACTCTAGGTATTGCTGGAGTTGATATAAGCGCTCAAAATTCTGTAAAATTTGGAATTTCTGAAGGAATATTTGTTGTTGAAGTTGAAAGAGGATCCATTGCTCATAAACTTGGAGTAATACCAGGAGATATAGTTGTCAACTTTAACGGTGTAAATGTAAACTCAATTGATCAACTTAGTCAACTTAAAAAACAAGTTGGAAATCAAGTTTCTATTGAGGTTATAAGAAATGGAAAACTTTTAAAATTTTCCCTTGATCTTTAATGAATAAATTAATTTAAAATTTCAAAAAATAAAATCATCTAAACATGAGTTTGGGTGATTTTTTTATACATAAGTTTTAAGGAGAAAGATTATGAGAAGAAAAATTTTAAAAGTCCTATGCTCATTAATGTTAGTATCTGGTTTGGCATCTAATTTAATTTCTTGTGGTTCATCAAATGAAACAACTCAACAATCAGGTAGACATAGCAGAAAACCACAAGTATCTGCGGGAAATACTCAACAAGAAACTACGAGTGTATATAAAGATGGAGAAATTGTAAGCCTTGCTGATGGAAGTAAAATTAAATATAATGCAAATGGAGATCATGAGATAATAGAACAAGGTGATGGAAAAGTAATAATTTTTAAACATGTTAATGATGATGTTCTAAATTCGCTAAATGATGATGAAAGAGCTATGGTTGAAAGACAAATGGAATCTGATCCAAATGGTTTTGCATTAATATATTAAAACATCTGTTGAATCACAGATGTTTTTTGTTTTATAATTCATAATGTAAATAATCATAAGGGAGAGGCGTATATGGCAGATAAAGTTATAAAAGCTATAGCAAAAGATGAAACAGTTAGAATAATTGCTTGTGATACAACTAACTTAGTTAATCATGTAAAAAAATTACATAATCTAAATGAATTAACTACAATTGCTTTTGGAAGATTAATGACTTCAGCTGCAATGATTTCTGAAACGAATAAAATTTCTACAGATACAATCATTATAAAATTTCAAGGTGATGGACCAATTAATAACATGAGTGCAATTACAAAAGGAGACGGAACTTTAAAAGGATTTATATCAAATCCAAAAGCTTTTATAGAAAGTTTTAAGCTAAAGGATTTAATTGGAAATGGATTTCTTATGATTACAAAAGATTTAGGATTGAAAAATCCTTACACAGGAAAAGTTCCTTTGTATACAGGGGATATTTGTGGAGATTTATCTTATTATTACACCGTGTCCGAGCAAACTCCAACAGCAATATCAATTGGAATGGATATTAAAGATGATTTGAGCGTGGGAAAATCTGTTGGAATTATGGTTCAAATGCTTCCAGGTTCTGATGAAATGGTTGCAGATATAATTTCATATAGGTTTGAAGATTTGGGAAGTATTGTTTCAAACTTGGAACAAGGAAAAAATATTTATGATATTTTAAATTTTATGTTTGATGATATGGGAATAAGAATTCTTGAAGAGAAAGATATTTCATATAAATGTGATTGTTCAAGAGAGAAAGTTGAGAGAGCATTAATCAGTATAGGAATTGAAGAATTAAAATCTATTGTGGATGATAGTAAAGAGGAAATGATTTTCTGTGATTATTGTAAAACAGAATATAAATTTTCAAATGAGGATATAAAAAAATTATACAATAAACTTATAAAAAAGTGTTGACACATAAAATGAATGAGTATATAATAATCCTGTAAGAGTTAGCAAATGAATTGGCCCAGTAGCTCAGCTGGTTAGAGTGCTGGCCTGTCACGCCAGAGGTCGAGGGTTCGAGTCCCTTCTGGGTCGCCAATTTTTAAAAACTCTTTTATGGCTGGATAGCTCAGTTGGTAGAGCAGAGGACTGAAAATCCTCGTGTCGCTGGTTCGATTCCTGCTCTAGCCACCATATTGAGGATGGTCAAGCATCATCCTCTCTATTATGTTTAATATAATTTATGGCACCATAGCCAAGTTGGTAAGGCAGAGGTCTGCAAAACCTTTATTCGCGAGTTCGAGTCCCGCTGGTGCCTCCAAATTTTTAAAGAGTCAATGAGTATTCATTGGCTCTTTTTAGTTTTTGTAAAGGAAGAATTAGAGATATTGAAAATAAATTCAAAAATTGTTATACTTGTACAGAGTAAAGTTATTTTAATGGGAGTTGACAAAACATTATGAGAAAAAATTTTTTAAAGTTTATAATCGGAATGTCAGTATCATTGTCATTTCTTTTAGGGCCAATAACTGCAGGAGCTGTTGAAACTGATACTAACACAACTCAAGTAGCTATCACTGTAAATGATGAAACAGAATTTAAATCTTTTTTAGATAAAATGAGTAAATTTGATGTTATAACTTTAGATGAGGAAGATAAGAAAATATACGATGCTTTTAAAACATCTTATAGCAAATATATTAAAACTAAAAATATAACATTAATAGAACAAGAACTTACATTAAGAACTAACTTGATGTTTAATTTATTTAATGATTTTTCTTCTGGAGAAATTTCAATTCCTCTATTAGAACAATCTGTTAAATATTTACAAGCAGAATCACATGATGATGCACTTAATGTATTAAGAGATGTTTATGTTTCTTTATATGGTGAGCAAGATGGAGAATTCCAAACATTTTTAGTTGAAGCACTAATTATAAATCCAAATATATTATCTGAAAAAGATAAGAAAGTTTATGATAAGATTTTTTCAATAGCAAAAGAGCGTTATCAAGAAGATGCTGAAGAAGGAACAAAAATAATGTGTGTTTTACTTTCAGGTAGAAATGGAAGATACAATCAAAAAACATTATTTTCAATGATTAGTTTCTTAAGATATGATCTTACAGAATATACAAATTTTGCTGTAAACACATTAAAAGAGTTTTCAGAAGATTTTGAAGAGACTTCAGATATAGTTGATAGTCTTTATAGTAATGTTCTTTTAAGAAAAGTTGATGAAGAGGTATTAAAATTCTGGACAAGCAAAGCCAATGAAATGATTAAAGAAGGAAAATCAAAAGCAGATGTAGTTGATATTCTTTCAAAAGAAATGATCGGAAGTGGCGAGTATAAAGATTTACAAGCTAAGTACATAGAGTTTACAACAATAGCTGATGAATAAAAAAGTTAGAGACATATTTTAAAAATATGTCTCTTATTTTATGTTATATAATTCAGGTGCATTTGTTAAAGTATTGAATTCATATCCAAGATTTGAGAAATAATCTTTTAGAAGTGGAAGAGCTTCGATTGTATTATTGTTATTTGAATTTGTGTGCATTAATACAACTAAATTTTTATTCTCAGAAAAACGTTTTTGAAATTGGCTTTTGCAAATTGATAAAATTGTTTCACCAGTATTTTGAGGTTTTAAAGCATCGAGCGTGTCAATGTGCCAATCGTAAATTTTGAATCCATTGTTATGTAATTTTTCTAAGAAAACTTTATCCATTCTTAAATATGAATTTTGAGATCCAAAAGGAAAACGAATGAGATTTGCATCTATATTGAATTTTGATTTTAAAAGATCTCTTAATTCTGAATTTTCTTTTATGAAGGCTTCATGTGATGCGTAACATTTATTTCTATTGTGAGACATTGTGTGAAGTCCAATTGCATGATTTTCATCTCTTATTCTCTCTAAGACTTGAGGATTTTCATTTATTAATTTTCCAACAACGAAAAATGTAGCAGGAATATTAAGTTCTTTTAATTTATCAAGAATCATTGGAGTATTTTTTGCAGTTGGTCCATCATCGAATGTAAAATACACGAATTTTTTATTTTCATCATTAGCTAATGTTTTTTGAGATCCTATAAACGTAAACAAACAAATTGCTGTCAAAATTTTACTTAAGAATTTCACCATATCATTAACTCCTTCATTTCAAAATTTAATGAGTATTATATCCATGTAAATAAATTTTCATACGACAAAAAAAGCAAGATGTCTTAATGAAGCATCTTACTTTTTGAAAAAAAGAGTTTAAAAATTCTCTTTAATAATTTTGCTATATGATGTGAGAGTTCTATGAGCGCATTTATCCCAAGAAAATTTTTTGGATTGCACATAGGCCTTTTCCTCTAAATTATTTCTTAAAATATTATTATTTGAAATTTCACATAATGCTTCAGAAATTTTTAATGTATCATAAGGGTCTATACTATAAGATGAATCTTCAACCACTTCAGGAATTGAAGTTACATTTGAGCTTAGAACAGCTTTTTTACAACTCATAGCTTCAAGAATAGGAAGTCCAAATCCTTCGTAGAGAGAAATGTATACGAAAAATTCGCAAGCATTATAAAAAATTGGCAATTCATTTTCTGGAACAAACCCTGTAAAAATTATATGCTCTTCAATATTTTTTTCACGAGCCAAATTTTTAAGCACTTCAAACTCTTCACGAATATTCCCAAGTAAAATTAATTTAATTGGCTTATTAAAATTTTTGTAAGCATCAGCAAATGAGGAAATTAAGTTGTAGACATTTTTACGTTTGCTAAATCCACCGAGATATAAAATAAAGTCATAGTCTATATTGTATTTTTGTTTTATAAAATCTTTGGCGAGGATTTTGTTAATTGGTTTGAACATGCTATTTGTAGCAAGAGGTGTAACAGAAATTTTATCTGGATCAACGGAGAAAAATTTAATTATTTCTTGTTTGGAATAATTAGAAACGGTTATGATTGATGTACTTTGTTCAATTACATAGGGAACATCTTTCAAAAAGTTTTTTAAATATGTTTTTCCAACAGTTTGAGGAAGAACGTATGGAATTAAATCGTGAATTGTTACGGTGATTTTAAATTTATCTGTTGCAGTTAAGTTTTTATATCCAATTCCATTTTGAGGTATATGGAAAATTTGAGATTCATTTTTTTTAAGAATGTGAGGTATATATTTTTGCTCGAAGAATGAGCTATGTTTTCTTGAAATGAGATGTAAATTTGAATTATCTTTCTTAAATTCATGAGTATTTTCCCCACAATAAAATAAATCGTAAGTATTTGAATTATCGATTTTCAATAGATGATTAACAAGGTTTTTCGTGTAAGTTCCTATCCCAGTACCATGATATAAATAGGCACCTCGCATATCAATTGCAATCTTCATGCTGTTACTCCTTTTTGAATATTTATAGACTAATTAAAGTATATAAATATTTTATTGATAAATAATAATAATGTTAAAAGAGAAAATAAAATAATTTAGAAGGTGGGTACTATTTTGAAAGATTTAGTTTCTATCATAATGCCTGTTTACAATAATGAAAAATATTTGAAAGAAGCAATCGAAAGTGTTTTGAATCAAACTCACAATAATATAGAATTATTAATTTTGGACGATGGATCTAGCGACAAATCTCTTTCAATAATTGAAGAGTACGCTTTGGAAAATAAAAATATCAGAATAATTTCGAGAGAGAATAAGGGAGTTGCAAATTCTATTAGAGAACTTCTTGAATATGCAAATGGTGAGTACATAGCGAGAATGGATGGAGATGATGTTTCTTATCCAAACAGAATAGAAACTCAAATTAAATATTTGAAAGATAATAATTTATCTTTGGTTGGAACGTATGTTGATATTGAAATTACAGATTACAAAAATGAAGATGACAAATTATTCTGTGAGAAAATTTTTAATTTTAAATTGGATAAGGATCATCAATGTTTAAAAATTTTAAATGGACATAGAATTTGTCACGGAACATTTTTAGGGAAAACAAGTTTATTTCAAAAAATTAATTACAATGTTAGTTTGAAAACATCTGAAGATTTAGATTTTATATTTGAACTTATAAAACAAAATTATAAAGTTGGCATGATAGATAAGAAATTATATTTAAACAGGGTAAATTCAAATTTTGTACATGAGCAAAAATGTTTAGATGAAAAGTATAACCAAGAGATTTTATTATCGAAAATAAAATTTTTGGAAGATAGAATTTTTAATCGTGAAATTTTAATTATTGGGAAAAATAAATATGGAAATCAATTATTTGAAATTCTTAATAGAAATTCAAAATTTAAAGTTAAAGAGATTTGTGAATCAGTAGATAATTTGAAAAATGAATATGTTTTTATAACAGACAGATATAATAGTGAAAATATAGAGCACAAATTAACTACACTTGGTAAGAAAAATTTACAAGATTTTATAGCTCTTTAACCTTGTATTGTAAAAAAATTTTATATATCATTATTAAGAGGTGATGAGAAATGGTTGATTACTCTCATAAAATAATTAATTGTAAAGAGTACAGAGATATAAAAGAGGTTGGAATAGCTAAGTATATTCTAGAAAATTCACTGAAACTAAAATTAGTTATTATACAATTAGGTGATGACCCAGCGAGTAACACTTATATTAATAACAAACTTAAGGCATGTGAGAGATGCAAAATTGAGTCTGAACTTATAAAATTGGACGTAAATACATCTCAAGAGGATCTTTTAAAGATAATTGACAGGCTTAATGATAGTGAGAATGTTACGGGAATACTTGTACAATCACCATTACCTCCACACATAGACTCTAAAGTTGTGGCAAATGCAATTGTATATACGAAAGATGTGGATGGATTTTCTATAATTAATAAAGGAAAATTATATTCTAATGAAGATTGTTTAGTTCCTTGCACAGCTCAAGGAGTAATAGAGATTCTCAAGTATAATAATATTGAGATTGAAGGTAAGAATGTTGTTATCATAAATAGAAGCGATTTGATTGGAAAACCATTAACACATCTTTTCTTACAAAATAATGCAACTGTTACAGTTTGTCATTCTTATACACAGAATTTATCAGAGATATCATCACAAGCAGATATTTTAGTAGTTGGAGTTGGAAAAGCTAAATTTATAACTAAAGATTTTGTTAAAAAGGGAGCAATAATTTTAGACGTTGGGATAAATTTTCTTGATGATAAATTATGTGGTGATGTAGACTTCTTTGATTGTATTGAAAAGTGTTCAAAAATAACAACAGTTCCTGGAGGAGTTGGACTTTTAACAGTTACAAATCTTTTAACAAATGTTGTAAAAGCATTTCACCTAAAAAATATTCATAACAATCAGTAAATAAAATGTGAATATTTTTCTTAAATATTTCAATTAACTTCTAATTAAAGTATAATTACTTATATATTTTAATTGGAAAAAATTGGGATAAGAGGGGAATAGATTTTGGAAAATTTGTATACAGTTAAAGAATTATCACAAAAATATAATGTGTCAGAAAAAGTAATATATTCAAATCTTAAATCAAATGATAAACTAAAGGAAAATATCATTTATAAAGGAAAGAGAACTTATCTAAATGAAGAGGGATCTCAAATTTTAGGTGATATTTTATGCAAGGAAATAGAAGAAGAGATAATTAACAATTTCCCGAAAACAGAACAAATAAAAATAAATACTGATGTTAAACCAATTGAAACTCAAGAGAATGTACATAATACTCAAGATGCAAAAGACAATGCAATTGATAAAGTGAGCGACGAAGAAGCAGTTAATATTCTTCTTGAACAATTAAAGGAAAAAGATAATTTGATTAAAAGATTGGTTTCTCTTATTGAAAGTAATCAGGTTATACTTGAAAAGGATAGAGAACAACTTTTAGAAGATACTAGGTATTACAAAACATTAGAAATGTTAGAAGAAAGAGCATTAAAATTTGACGAGAATATTCCATATTTAAGAAATAAACTTGATTCTAAAAAGAATGCGAGAAAATGGTGGAAGAAGAATACAGAACAGTAATTATGTGAAAGCTCCTTGAAATT
Source organism: Clostridiales bacterium (assembly GCA_017889345.1). Taxonomy (GTDB): domain Bacteria; phylum Bacillota; class Clostridia; order Clostridiales; family Clostridiaceae; genus Dwaynesavagella. The sequence goes on from JAGHEJ010000014.1 coordinate 21,576, forward strand.
TTGAGAGGAGTTTTTGCTGTTTTAGGAGGGGATAATCATAAAAGTTAAGAAGTTAGGAGTAATATCAGATACTCATGGATTAATACGAGAAGAAGTTAAAGAGTTTTTCAAAGGTTGCGATCTTATAATTCATGCAGGAGATATTATTAGGCAAGATGATATTTCTAAACTTGAAGAGATTTGCAAAGTAGAGTGCGTTCGTGGAAATAATGATTATATGTTTCCAGTAGAACAATTTCCAAATAATAAAGTTTTAATAATAAATGAAAATATAGAAATATATGTTATACATGATTTAGATTGTATGTATGACGAAATTCAAGATTATAATATCGTAATTCATGGGCATACTCATAAACCAGAAGAAAAATATGTTGGGAATACGTTAGTTTTAAATCCAGGAAGTTTTGGACCAATAAGATTTTCGCTTCCTATAAGTTTAGCTACAATTGATTTTGATAAAGATAATAAATTTACAGTAAAATTTCACCAAATATAAAAGAGGGTACAAACTGTACCCTCCTATTTTTTTAAATATTATCCGAAATTATATTTTCAATTTCTAGTTCATTAGGCATTCTATCCTCTTTTTTTCTGGAGAATATAATTTCATCATTTAAATAAACATCGAATATTCCATCAATACCTGGAATTATTTCTACATTTGAAATTTTTGTCTTATGCTCTGATAAAATATTTGTTAATAGAGTAACCACTCTAGGAAGATGATTTCACTGAGTACAATATTTAATTGATATTTTCATTTTATAAATCTCCTTTCAAAATAAATTTTATCCGAAATCGAAATCAGCAGAATCTAATTCTTCATTTCTGTTATCATCTATGGTTTCTAATCCAGAACTATTGTTCTCTTCTGTTTTTGTTTCTGGAGGAGCTATAGTTTCTGAACCAGTATTTTCTCCAACATTTGATGAGCCAGAATTATTATCTGGTGGAGTAGTAGGTTCAGTTACTGTTTCTCCAGAATTTCCAGAACTTTGATTATTATTTCCATTAGATGATCCATTATCTATAGAAGGTTTATCTTCTATATCTGGAATAGATGGTATGGTTTCAGAACCATTACCAGAATTAGAACCATTGTTATTATCTGTAATATTACCATTATTGTTATCAGTATTATTATCTGGATTAGAAGGTTTATTTTCAGAACTATTATTAGAACCATTATTATCTGGAGTACTAGGTTTATTTTCAGAGCCGTTATTAGAACCATTAGTATTATCTGTAACATTTCCATTATTATCATCTGGTTTTGTTTCAGGAGTTACAGGAGGTTTAATTTCCTCAGGATTATTTGTACCGTTATTTTCATCAAACCATTCTTCATCTGGATCAACACCATCTTGATCTAATCCATCTCCAGTTGGTTCATATTGTTCATTATCATAAAACTTAGGTGCAACATATTTTTGATCTCCTAAATATACACTTGGAGTATATTTCCTATCTAGGAAAATACGAGTTTCTTTTAAATAATCAGGAGTGTTTGCTGTTGCAATTGCACCAGTAAGAGAGTTAACAGTTACAGGTATATGAATATTACAAGTATGTTTAGGAACAGTTCCTTTAGCAAAAATTTCTGTATATACTTTACTTCCTCTAGGATCTGAATAACAATATGAACTTGCTAACATACCAGATACACTACATATTTTAGCTGAAACAATATCCTCTGGTCTTGGAATTTCAACTGGTGGTAGAGATTTATGAGCTTCGCTCATTATTTTACCAAATAAAGCACTTGCAGTAGATCCACTAAAAGGCTTATTTCCATATTTATCTTTTAATTCAGTAGGTTTATCAGCTCCAATCCAAACCGCACTAGCAAAATAAGGTGTCAAACCAGCGAACCATAAGTCCTTATTATTTTCAGTAGTACCAGTTTTACCAGCAACAGGTATATCACCAAATTTTGCAGGTCTAGAAGAGTATCTTTCAACAGGTCCTTTTAATAAATCATACATTATATACGCAGTTTCTGGAGATACAACTTGTGTTTTTTCAGGTACATTTTCTAAAATAACTTTTCCATTTTTGTCAACAACATGAGTATAAGTTATAGGTTCTGTTAATACACCACCATTACCGAATACGCTATAAGCTGCAGCAACTATTAATGGATTACCACCATCTAAATTGTTAGGATCGTTATTAAATTGTCCAAGTGCTAGCGTAGCAATACTACTTTTAGAATTATCATTATAATGTAAACCAAATTTTAGACCATAGTCCAATACGTTTTTCAAACCAACTTGCTCAACTGATTTAATTGCAACAAGATTTATTGATCTTTCAAGTGCATATCTAACATTTGTGTATCCAACAAAATTACCCTTAACTTCATTTGTTGGATTCCATCCACCATATTTATCAGACATTTCTTTTGATAGAGGAGAATCTTCAAAACCACTTCCGGCATGACCTAATTTAAGATCAATAAGTGGAGCATAAGCTGTTAAAGGTTTTGTGGTAGATCCAATAGATCTTAGAAAATCATTTGATGAAGCACGATTATATGAATTAGCACTTTGTTCGCCTCTACCACCGATTATAGTTTTTACTTGACCAGTTTTATAGTCAATTACTACGGCAGACATTTGAGGTTGAATGATTCCATTTTCATCTGTCCATTCTCCAAGATTAATATAATCAGTAGCATGATCTAAAACATATTGGGAATGTTCTTGAAGTCCTTTATCCATTGTAGTGTAAATTTTAAGACCATCATTTCTTAAATGAAGTTTAACTTCTTCATCAGTATATCCGTACACTTCTTTTAAATCTTTTGTAAGCTCATTAACTACTGTTCTTGAAAACCATTCGTAGTTATATTTATCACTAATACGTTTAATATTAAATCCAAGTTGATCTGTGTTTACTTCATTAACAGCAATATCATGCTCTTCTTGATTTATATATCCAAGTTCAAGCATCTTGCTTAAAACTGTTAAAGTTCTATTTTTATAAAACTGAGGATCTTCATTACCAACTGCACTAGCAAAATATTTAGAAGGATGTTGAGTTGCTCCAGCTAGGAAGGCAGATTGTGCAATTGTTAAATCTTGTGTGTTCTTTGAAAAATATTGAAGAGCACCAGCTTCAACACCATAAGCATTACCACCAACGAAAATTGTGTTTAAGTATACTTCTAAAATTTGATCTTTAGACATTTGTTTTTCTAACTCTAAAGCTAAGTAAATTTCACGAATTTTTCTGACTATTGATATTTCATTTGTTAGGATATTATTTTTAATAACTTGTTGAGTTATTGTTGATGCACCATGTAATCCAGGCTCTTTTGTTATTATTTTTTTAATATCAGTTATAACAGCACCAATTATACGCTGTATATCTACACCCGGATGTTCATAGAAACGTTCGTCTTCTATTGAGATAAAAGCGTTACGTAAACTCATAGGCATTTGATCAAGGGATATTACATACCTTTTTTCAGCTGTTAAAACTTCATCCATAAAATCTCCATTTGAATCAAAGAGTTGAGAAGCTTGATCAAGATCAGTAACAGCTTCTATTGTTAATGGAGGAGAAGTTTTTATAATTGCAAAAACAAATCCAGCGACGGTAACAGTTCCTATTAATGATACGACTAAAATAATAATCAAAAATATCTTAAGGAATTTTTTTATCTTATTATTTTTATCATTAGAATTATTTGAAATGATTTTATTACTGTTATTATCTGAGTTTGAACTAGTACCAGAATTATTATTAACCGACATATATTCCTCCTAGTAAATTCTTACTTGTTGTTTAAATATAGGCTAGCAAGTTAAATTATATATCTATCAAAAAAAAATGTAAATATAATCGAACAAAACAAATCTTTGTAAATTATATAATTAATGTTAAAATTAACCTAAATTAAACTGGTTAAATTCTTTCATAAAATTTATAAAGTATACTTGATAAGTTAAATAAATTTTATAAAAATTATTATAATTAGATTTTAAAATATTAGAAAATAGACAATAATTTTTAGTAGGAGTATAATGTAAAGTATGAGAGGTGATTTTTTGATATATGGTGAAATTCAGGGAGTAAGGAAATCGTATATAGAAGAATTAGAGTTGTTATATGATGTAAAAGTGGATAAAAATTTTATTATAAATGAAGAAATTTTAAGAAAAATTTCTGAAATTAGTTTAAAAATAAATAAGGAAATTTGTGTAGTTATATCTCGTTTAGGAATTATACATAGTATTTCAATAGGAACAAATGTTAATGCAGAAGTTGTTATTGATGCACGGGAAAAGAAAAAATTAAGTGGGTTTAGAGTTGTTCATACTCATTTAAATTCAACAGCTAAATTATCAAGTATAGATATTACAACTTTAAAAAATCAAAAACTTGATATGATTTCTGCAGTTAATGTTACTGAGGAAAAATTATTACATAGTTTTTCGATAGGTTTTTTAAAATTTGATGACCAAGATAAATTTACTGAGATATTATTTGAAAAAGAACAGGAATATTTTAATTTTGATATTTTTTCAATTATTTATGAGATAGAGAAAAATTTAAAAGTTGAGACATATGAGAATGAATACATTGAAAATGCAGTTTTGATTGGATGTGATACAAGAGAAAGTTTAGAAGAACTTAGAGAGTTGGCTTTTGCTTGTAATGTAAATGTAAGAGAGATGTATTTTCAAAATCGTGAAAAACCAGATTCATCTTATTATGTTGGAAGAGGAAAATTGAATGAGATATTGACAAACTCATATCATCACAATATATCTGTTTTAATTTTTGATGATGATTTGACTCCTTCACAAATTAGAAATATCGAGGAGTATTCAGGAATTAAAGTTATTGATAGAACGAATCTTATTTTAGAAATTTTTGCTCGTCGATCAAAGTCAAAGGTTTCTAAATATCAAGTTGAGCTTGCTCAACTTAATTATAGATATTCACGATTAAAGGGCTTGGGATTTGTTTTAAATAGAACAGGTGGAGGAATTGGAACAAGAGGTCCTGGGGAGAAAAAATTAGAAACGGATAGAAGGCATATAAGAACAAGAATTGAATATTTAAGAGAGCAACTTAAAACTATTAAGACAGAAAGAAGTATTCAAAGAGAGTCTCGCATTCGAAATAAAATTTCTCAAGTGTCTATTGTTGGATATACAAATGCAGGTAAGTCTACTTTAAGGAATTATTTGTACTTAATATCGAATGAGAATATTGGAGATAATAAGCTTGTATTTGAAGCAGATATGCTTTTTGCGACTCTTGATACTACAACAAGAAAAGTAGTTTTACCAAATAAAACAATAATTTCTTTGACAGATACTGTTGGTTTTATTAAGAAATTACCACATGACCTAGTTGAAGCTTTTAAGTCTACTCTTGAAGAAATTATTTTTAGTGATTTGCTTGTTCATATGATAGATATATCTTCAAATATTTGGAGAGATGAAATTGAAATTACCAATCAAGTTCTTAAAGAAATCGGAGCTAAAGATGTAAGTAAGATTTTAGTTTTTAACAAGATTGATAGATTAAGTGAAGATGAATTATGTATTCTTAAAGATGATATACGAAAAAATTATGATGAAGATGCGTTGTTTATATCTGTAATAGAAAGAATAAATATTGATGAATTATTAAATATAATTGAAAAGAAGGTAAGAGATTCTCATATAAATGTTTCAGTAAATGTACCTTATAGTGATTACTCAATTTTAAGTATGATTCATAATAATTATGTAATTTTGGAAGAGAAGCATCTTGATAATGGAACATTTATCAATTTTAATGTTCCGGAAAGTGAGTTTAAAAAGTTTGAAAAATATATAATTGATGATTTGGAGAAATAGTCGGTGAGTTATAAAACTATTTTTAAAGATGGAGTTTATGAATTTGAAGAGAAAAAATCTATCTTTATTGGATATACTAAACGTGTTGAAAGAGAAGATGAGGCAAAAAACTTCATAGATCAGATTAGATTAAAACATAGCGATGCACGACATAATGTTTATAGTTACGTAATTGGTGAACAAATGTTAATTCAAAGATATACAGATGATGGTGAACCGCAAGGTACGGCAGGAATACCTATTCTTGAAGTTATTAAAAAGAGTGAAGTTAAAGATATTGTAGTAGTTGTTACCAGATATTTTGGTGGAATTCTTCTTGGTGCTGGTGGTCTTACGAGAGCGTATGTTAAAGCTGCAAGTGGTGCTATTAAAAATTCTTTAATAGTTGAAAAAGTTATTGGTAATGAAATAAAAGTTAAAGTCAGTTATGATTTTATTGGAAAGATACAATATTTTTTAAATGGAAATAATATAGATCTTAAAGATACTGAATATCTGGATAATGTTATTTTTACAATTAGATGTGAGAATACAAGTATAAATCAATTAAAAACAAGTCTCATAGAGCTTACATCGAATAATTTGGAGATTGAAATTAGTGATGATATTATGTATTTTAAAAATGATGAAAAATATTATTTAGATAGTGAGATTTAATTAATAATTTGGGAGAATGGTTTATGGAATTGAACGATACAAATGTAAATATCTCTGATATAAAACATAGAATAAAGGATTTTGAAATCGAACGTGGATGGGATAAATTTAGAAATCCTAAAGATTTAAGTATGAGTATAGCTATTGAGGCTGCTGAATTGATGGAAATATTTCAATGGGATACAACAGATGAGGCTATGAAAATAAAAGAAAGCGATAAATTTGGACATTTTTGCGAGGAATTGGCAGATGTTTTTATATATACTGTATCTTTAGCAACAAGTTTAGACATAGATTTAATAAAAATTGTGGAAGATAAATTACGAAAAAATTCTATAAAATATCCAAAGAATGATTAAGGGGGATAAAAGTGTCAGGACATAGTAAATGGCATAATATACAAGCTAAAAAGAGTAAGATAGATGCTAAAAGATCAAAAATATTTACAAAACTTATAAAGGAAATTTCTGTTGCAGCTAAGATGGGTGGAGCAAATATAGAAGGTAATGCTAGACTCAAAGATGCTATAGATAAAGCTCAACAAAATAATGTACCAAGAGATACAATTGAAAGAGCTATTAAGAAAGGTTCTGGAGAATTAACTGGAGATAATTATGAAACTTTGATTTACGAAGGGTATGGGCCTTTTGGAGTAGCTGTGATTGTTAAGACTCTTACAGATAATAAGAATAGGACTGCTGGAAACTTGAGGCATGCTTTTTCAAAACATTCTGGGAATCTTGGTTCAACTGGATGTGTAATGTACATGTTCAAAGAAATTGGAGAGATTGTTGTTGAAATGTCTGAAGATATTAGTGAAGATGAGATAATGGAAATTGCATTTGAATTAGGTGCAGATGATTTCCAAACTCATGAAGATGAAAACATATTTGTAATTAAAAGTAATGCTGAAAATTTTAGAAGGATAAAGAATGAATTAGAGGCAGAAGGTATTGATTTTCTTCAAGCAGAAATAAAACTTCAAGCTGATACAGATGTAATACTTAATACCAAGGAAGAAATTGAAAAGTTTGAAAAATTTATTGATATGCTTGAAGATGATGATGATGTTCAAGAAGTATATCATAACGCTGATTATATTATAGAGTAAAAATTAAAAGCATAGGTACTTAATCCCTATGCTTTATTTTTATGGAAAAATTTGTATAAAAATTATATTGAGCGGACATACTCCTAATAAGGAGTGAGAAAATATGGAAATTAAATTTTTAAAAGATAGAAAGAGTAAGTGGATAGTTTTAACTTTAGCTTTATCAATGATAATTTTTTTGGTTATATATGGAATTACATATATGTTTAACAAATCAGTTCACAATATGAATTTTATAAATCGGCATGGACAGGAGAGTGTTGTTAAACATTATACGAGAGAGTTAATTATTGTTGGTCAAGATGAAAATGGTGAGATTCAAGAAAAGGATAGAATAAAAATTGAGTTATCCGATATCAATAAAGTTTTTGCAGAGGTATATCCATCAACTAGTTACGATATTGTAGATTTTAATGATAAGTCAATAACTCTTAAGGAAAAAGATGTGCAAAATTTTGATCCGAATACTTATTACATAGGGGAGAAAGATGGATATATTGCTTTATTTAAATCTGATGAAAAAGGAAATCTATTTATAGAGAATGAATCCTTAGATATAAGTAGTAGAAAAGTTGATTCATTACCAGTTGCAGATAGAGAACTTGTAATGAATTATGAGCTTAGATCAGTTGAAAGAGATGAGATGCATGATATCTTAAGTGAACTAGAGACTTAAATTTATGTACTAGCTTGAAAAAAATTTTTTATGGTGGTAAATTTATATTATAAATTTTAGGATCATGAAGGTTAGGTTTTATGTACGAGTACATTGAAGGTAGATATAAAGGATTGAGTAAAGATTGTGTTATTATTGATAATAATGGAATTGGATATAAAATATTTACGTCAGGAAATAGTATTTTTTTAATGCCTCCAATAGACGAAACAGTTAAATTATATGTTGAACAGATAGTTAGGCAAGATTTTATAGGGTTATATGGATTTATAAATAAAGAGGAATTAGAGATGTTTCTTAAACTTATAAATATTAATGGTATAGGAACTAAAGCTAGTTTATCTCTTTTATCTGTAAATACAGTTGATACTTTGAAGAAAGCAATTTATTATTCTGATGAAAATATTCTTATGAAAGCTAGTGGTGTTGGTAAGAAAAGTGCACAACGTATAATTTTGGAATTGAAAGATAAACTTGATTTTAATACTCAGAGTGAAATGATAGAAGAATTGAGTTTTAGTAATACAAAAGAAGATGAAGTTATGCAGGCATTACAAGCTTTAGGATTTGAAGAAAGAGAAGTTAAAAAGGTTATCAGTAGCACTATGATTAAATTTTCTGAAGAGTCAATAGAAAATATTATTAAAGAATGCTTAAAAAATCTTATGAGGTAGTTTGTTGTGGATGATAGATTAGTTGGATCGTCATTTTCTATTGATGACGTTAAAGAATATAATTTGAGACCAGTGTGTCTTGATGAATATATTGGACAAGAAAATGTTAAGAAAAATTTAAAGGTATTTATCGAAGCGGCCAAGATGAGAGGAGAACCTTTAGATCATGTTTTGTTTTATGGACCTCCTGGTCTTGGTAAGACAACCTTAGCTAATATTATAGCTAAGGAAATGGGGAGTAGTTTAAAAGTTACCTCTGGACCTGCGATTGAAAAACCTGGAGATTTAGCATCTATATTAACCTCCCTTGAAGATAGGGAGGTCCTTTTCATAGATGAAATACATAGATTGAGCAAAACTGTTGAGGAAATATTATATAGTGCTATGGAAGACTATTCTTTGGATATTATAATTGGAAAAGGACCACAAGCAAAATCAATTAGAATAGATTTGTCCAAATTTACATTAGTGGGTGCAACTACAAGACTTGGTTTATTAACATCTCCGCTTAGAGATAGATTTGGTGTTTTATTGTCTATGGATTATTATACTCATGAAGAGCTTAAACAAATAATTACTAGATCTTCAAACATTTTGCAAATAGGTATAACAGATGAAGCAGCATTAGAAGTAGCAAAACGTTCAAGGGGTACACCTAGGGTTGCGAACAGATTGCTTAAAAGAATACGTGACTTTGCTCAAGTTAGAAAATTAAATGTAATTGAAACTGATTTAGCGAGAGAATCATTAAATCTTTTGGATGTTGATGAAATGGGATTGGATAAAATAGACAAACGAATTTTGAAAGCTATTATTATGAATTTTAATGGTGGACCTGTTGGAGTTGAAACAATAGCACATTTTTTATCTGAGGAATTGGGTACTCTAGAAGATGTATACGAACCATTTTTGATACAGCAAGGATTTTTAATTAGAACACCGCGTGGAAGAATTGCAACGGATAAAGCATATCAACATTTTGGGATGAAAAAATAAATTTATTTGGAGTAGTTATGGATATAAACTTATTTGATTTTAATTTGCCAGATGAAAATATTGCTCAGAAACCTTTGGAGAACAGACAAGAATCAAAGTTAATGGTTGTTGATAGGAGTACTGGACAAATATTTCATAAGAAATTTTATGATATTGTTGAGTATTTAAATGATGGTGATGTATTGGTTTTAAATAATACTCGAGTTATATCTGCTAGAATTAACGGTGTGAATATTGAGACAAATGGCAAGATGGAATTTTTGTTAATTAACAATATAGAAAACAATATTTGGGAAGTAATGTGTAAACCAGGAAAGCGAGCTTTGGTTGGAAGAACTTTTTCATTTGGTAATGGAAAAATGAAAGCAAAGATACTTGAAGTTAAAGATGATGGAAATAGAATTGTAGAATTTGATTTTGAGGGAGATATTTATAAAGTTTTAGATGAAATTGGAAAGATGCCTCTTCCTCCATATATAAAAGAAAGTTTGTCTGATGCTGAAAGATATCAAACTGTTTATTCAGATAAAATTGGATCAATTGCAGCTCCAACTGCTGGGCTACATTTTACAGATGATTTAATAGAGAAGATAAAA